>DASRRN010000744.1:0-7491 GCA_035695685.1 Acidobacteriaceae bacterium
AGTTTGGGATGCATATACCCAAAGATGGGGTGCGGCAACCTTCCGTCCCGTGACATGGCAAACAGTAGACGGGAAGCACTCGCCTGGCTGGTAATCGCGCTAGCCCAGGCTTGTGCGATCACCAGCAAGGCAATCAAATAGGCCAGCGCGGGGCCCCCAATGCGGCGGCCGATGTCACTGAACGCTGTCTCAACTGGATTAAAAGTGCTGTAGTCCGGCCAGATCAGTTGTCCCAGGTAGGTCTGCAGAATGAACAGTCCGCCGGCAATGAAGCAGACCAGGATCGTCGCCCGCCCAATGTCTTTCCTGGGATCTTTGGCGTCCTCGGCCAAGGTCGAAATCCCATCGAATCCGAGAAACGAAAGCACTGCAACCGGAGTTGCCGCCATCACCAGCTTCAGAGAAAAACTCTGAGGCGCGTAGAAAGGTTCAAGGGAAAACAGCGTTCCTCGTCCAACTCCGTGCGTTAAGGCCCATACTGCCGCGCCCAGGAACCACAGCACAGAACAAGCCAATACGATATTGAAAATCGTGGCCGCCCGCGATGTCATTTCAATGCCTCGCAGGTTAATTCCTGTAACCATGAGCGCGGTAAAAATAACCCAGGCGCTGTAGGGAATGGCCGGCAATAGCTTGTGCGAAGTGGCGCCAACGACGATGACGCAAAGCATTGGCATCAGGATGTAGTCGAGAATCATGACCCAGCCGGAAAGGTAACCGGCGATGGGGTGAATCGCCTTCGAGGCGTAGGCATAAGTTGAACCCGCTTCGGGATAAGCTCCGGACATTTTTCCATAACTCGCTGCTGTGAAGCTGACCGCGATAAGCGCGATCAGGTACACCAGGGCGAAGTGGCCCCGGGACTCCACCGCCCCCACGCCAAAAAAGGTATAGGGAGCGGTGGGGCCAACGAACGCCAGCCCGAAGAGAATCAGCGCTCTTAACGAGAGAACCGGTTTGAAGCGAATTGCCTTGTCAGTACTAGTGTCGGGCAAACTTTGATCGTCCTCACGCGCGCATATCGGGAGCCCAATACGTCGTGGCCCGCTAGCGAAATAAAAGGACTCGAGCTCCGATTCTATTCGGGCCCGGCGGTGGATCTATAAGCTTCTCTGGTATCTTTGTCACGATGTCACGGCCTGCAACACGTTCGGGAAACGACCCCTTCGCGCGCATGCATGGCGGCGGAGCGCGGAAGGCTCCGGGGAACAGGAAGGTATGGCAACAGGCAGAAATCCGGGCCCGATCGATAGGCAGGGGGCAGCCAAACTCTTACATGGTGGGGTACAGTCCCTTCCTCCACGTCAGATCCGTATACTCGGCGTGCCCCTCGACCTGGGGCAGTCGCGTCGCGGCGTTGACATGGGTCCATCCGCAGTCAGGGTAGCCGGGCTTGAGGCCAGGCTCACATCTCTCGGTCATTTGGTGGTCGATGGCGGCAATGTGCCGGTGGCCCTTGCTGAGACCCGAAACGCCGGCGAGGCAAACGCAAAATACCTCAGGGAGATCAGCGAGACCTGTGAACGCGTCGGCGGCATCGTGATGCAGACGCTCGAAGAAGGCATCACCCCGATGATTCTCGGCGGCGATCACTCGGTTGCCGTGGGCTCGGTCTCCGGGGTAGCCGAGTTCTACCGGCGCCGCAACCAGAAGATCGGGTTGCTGTGGATCGACGCTCACTCCGACATCAACACCCCTGAGACCTCTCCCAGCGGCAATGTGCACGGCATGCCGCTAGCCGCTCTGCTTGGCCTGGGACCGGCGATGCTTTCGGATATCTATGATTGGAGACCGAAAATTGCGCCAGAAAACACGGTGCTCATTGGCGTACGCGACATCGACAAAACGGAGAAGGAGAACATCCGTCGCGCCGGCATCGCCGAGGTCTACACCATGCGTGACATCGACGAACGAAGTATGCGCACGGTGATGGAAGAAGCTTTGCGTGCGGCCGGGCGGGGCACAGCCGGGTATCACGTCTCGCTGGACATGGACTGGGTCGATCCCGAAGACGCGCCCGGAGTCGGTACGCCGGTGCGCGGGGGCGCCACCTATCGCGAGGCCCACCTGGCAATGGAGATCCTGGCCGATCATGGACGATTGCTGAGCTTTGAGATTGCCGAGGTTAACCCGGTGATCGACGAGCATAACCGAACCGCTGAGCTGGCGGTGGAGTTAATCTGTTCCGCCTTCGGAAAAAAAATTCTCTGAAGCTCATCGTCCAGGCACTCCGGTCCGAAGGCCCGACTTATTTCCTTGGCCCTCTCAAGGCCGAGTCATTTCTTGATCAGCTCCATCCTTCGTCCGCCCGGGTCATAAACCTGGAAAACCATGTGCTCGCCCGGCCGCAGGCTCTCAAACCGCGCGACGTCTGCGCTCCAGTGGCTCTCCGGCCACGGTGGATAGCGCCACTTCTTACAAACCCCGACCAGGGTAAAAAGCAGAACCGCCAGCCCCGCAAAACGAGCCAACCGGATTTCTCCTCTCCATGCACACCATGTTGCTGTCCAGAGAAACATCAGCGAGGGCAGGAACCAGTAGCGGATGCCCGTGGCATTCGCCAGCGATTCCCAACCAGGTGTTGCGCCTGGCAGCAGGAGTGGATTTCTGAGCGAAGCCATCAGAACCAGGGTCGCGAAAATGATGAACAGGCGTCCGGCAAGCCGTGCGCTGCGCCATCCCCAAACCATAATCGCCAGTCCGCCGATGGCCGCGATCACCAGCAGCGAAGCCCGCAGGTAAGGACCGCGGCCGCCTGTCATGCTGTCGATAAAGATGTTGCCGGCGATCATTCTCAAAAGGCGGAAAGGGGTTGCGCCAAGCGGTGCTCCAGGGCTCCTCACCGAGCGAAGAATGGTCACCAACTGGAGCATGACCCCGATAAACATGATGCTCAGCACAGCCAAGGTCCAGTGCTGCCGGCGAAGCCACCAGTAGACCCCGACGCACGGCAGCAAAAGGATACAAAACGGACCGCTGATCGCTCCGATGCCAAACAAGATAATGTCCAACATCCGTCCGCGCCAGCTCAAAGGCGGAACAGAAAATGCAAGCAGAGCCTGCAGTACTGCGAGGTGCCACATGGCATTGGTCAACACAATGTGAATCTCAGGCGCATCTGGAATAGCAATGTAGAGGGCTGCCATGAGCATGCGCACCGGCAGTGGCCCCCACGGCGTGCAACGTCGTGAAAGCAGTGCCGTCACTGGAAGAGCCTGGATGACAGCCCCAGCCACGTTCATGATGAGCGGAGCCCATTGCATCGGTAAAAACAGCGTCACGCCTGCTACCAGCCGGGGAAGCGTCTGTAGATAGCCCGCCTGAGCAATCCCCAGCGATCGCAGCCAGTGCAGGTTGTAAGCCTGTTGATACCAGACCCAACCATCCTCAGCAAAAAATTGCGGGTGCAGAAATGCGCCTGGAAGACGGCTGAAGATCGCCACCAGGGCCGCCACAAAAACCGCCGCCTGCCATCCGAAACTTAGATCTTCCCGTGCTTCCATTTGGCCATCGATGGAGCGGCGCTGCAGGCTCATAGACGGGAGGCGACTCAATCGCCGCGGCGCTCTAAAAAGCGAATGCAGAAAAGAATCAGGGCCGGGATGAGGAAAACCAGTAAGTGCAGGCCTGGATTGAAAACTTCATGGCTTATCCGCGACCGTGTGGCAGACGCTTGCCAGCATCATAACGGCGCCGGGCGTAGGCTGGATTAGGAAATCCGCCCAACGGGGAGCTTTTATTAACCAAAACGTTGCGTAACCATGTTCTCCTCGTTGGCAGGAGGGTCTCGTGTCCTGGTACGCCCTAGATGATCCTAATGATCCGCAATTGGACGAGCTGGCCAGGCAGTTTCAGCTGCATTCACTCCACATTGAGGATTGCCGCAGCAATAATGAACGCCTCAAGGCTGAGGGAACGGATAATTATCTCTTCCTCATCCTCAAATACATTCAATCGGTGCAGGATGGCGATATCGGTTTTGCCAGTATTTTCCTGTTCGTCGGCCGCGACTTCATCATCAGCGTCCGCGACCCTACCTGCGTAAGCAACGAGATTCTGCAGCGCGCCATGAAGGCGGGTTCCGAAGAGAGACCTTCCAAGCTTCTCTATCTGATCATCGACAGCATTGTCGACTCTTACTTTGTCTCCATCGACCACAGCGACGACCGCATCGATGACCTGCAGGACAGCGTTCTCGACAATCCGTCGCCGGCGATATTGGAAGACCTCTTCGACCAGAAGCGCAAGTTGATCGAACTGCGCCGCGTGTTAGTCAATCTCCGCGATGCCTGCATGTCCCTTCAGCGAGAATCCGAATCTATCCTCCAGCCCGAGCTCTATCCCTTTTTTCGTGATGTTTACGATCACGCACTCCGTCTGCTCGATATGGTAGAAACCTTGCGCGATCTGCTCAACAACACTTTTGATGTGTACCTGTCGAGCGTTGCCAATCGCACCAACCAGGTGATGAAGGTGCTGACGGTACTGAGCACCGTCGCGTTGCCGGCGCTGGTCATTTCCGGTATCTATGGAATGAACCTCAAGGGCCTGCCCTTCCTGGAGTCGGATCACGGCACCGAGATTGTGGTCGGGGCGATGGTCGCCTCCACCGGAATGGTGTTATGGATGCTCAAGAGGTTTGGCTGGCTGTAGAATTCCGAGCACATGCCTTTTACGCCGAGCACTATTGCCGCACTGGTCATCGCCTCGAGTTTCGCCGCCGGGCTGAATGTCTATGCAACCGTCTTGACGCTGGGCTTGCTGGCGCACGCGCATTGGGTCGCCTTGCCGCCGGGTCTGGAAGCACTCTCCAACTGGTGGATCATTGGGGTGAGCGGAACACTGTTTGCGGTGGAGTTCATCGCCGATAAAATCCCCGGTTTCGATCTGCTCTGGAACGCGATGCACACGTTTATACGCGTGCCGGTTGCGGCGCTTCTGGCTTACCGTGCTACGACCCAGCTCTCTCCCGGCATGCAGGTGTTGGCCACCGCGGTAGGGGCGACCATTGCCTTGGCTGCACACGGGTCCAAGACGGCGGCGCGGGCGTTGGTCACCCCCAGTCCCGAACCCGTGTCCAACATTGCTCTTAGCAGTAGTGAAGACGTGGCCGCCGTGGGCATCACGTGGCTGGCTACCCAGCACCCCTGGGCTGCGGCCGGCATCACCATTGCCCTGCTCCTGGCTTCCGTCTTGATGGTGCGCTGGGTAGTCAAAGCACTCCGCGGGCTGTTGGAAAGACTCCGGCCGGCTCCGGCCACGTAATCCCTACATGCTATGGAGTCAGGCACGAAGGGCAAGGCTTCAGCTGTCGCACGGAGAGACGGCCTGATGAGGGCTTTAGAGGGTCTGTGAGAATCCGTTTTTCAAACTCCAAGCTCCAGTCCCGCAGGGACGTCTGGAAAATCGCTGAAAATAATCCGGGCCGCAGCCCCATAAGCGCTAACTCGTTTGGGATGTTTTCTTCAAAACTCCCACAAAATCGTCATCCTGAGCGGAGCGCTTCACAGATTTATCGTGGGACACCGCGCTCGATGGCGCGGAGTCGAAGGACCCCGAGGATGCTTATCTTGCCTATGCCGTTCGGAGCTTTTCAGCCACCGAAGCCCGCACCGGGCGGACCCGCCTCGGTCTTTCCCTGGGGCCGAGAACATTCGCATCATCAATCCCGACTTCAAAGACCTTGCACAGACCGGGGATGGAAAGATGATTACAGCGCATGAAAAGATGTACCCGTGACCATCAGGTGGGTACCGCAGCAAGATTCTCTACGCGGGCTTCGGTGGTTGAAAACTCCGAACGGCATAGGCAAGATAAGCATCCTCGGGGTCCTTCGACTCCGCGCCATCGAGCGCGGTGTCCCACGATAAACCTGTGAAGCGCTCCGCTCAGGATGACGATTTTGTGAGAGTTTTGAAGAAAAAATTTCAAAACAAATTAGCGCTTATGGGACGTAGTCCTGGTGGGCTAAGCTCAGACGTCCCTGCGGGACTGCACGCAGCCCCGAAACGGTAGAACCACCCCGATCAGTACCCATTCAATACCCCCGGGCAACCCGTCGGGTCATCGCCGGTTCGGTTACCGGCTGGCTCACATCTGTTTCCCCTTCCGGGAGCACGCAAACCGATCCTGCAACCCCGGCTTGCCTGGCGGCTGCCATCAGGCGTTCCACTGGCTCTTCCATCGGCTCCTGGGAGAGCCGGAAGGTGCCGTAGTGCATAGGGATCATCCGCCGTGCACCCAGATCGAGAAAGGCCTGCAGAGCTTCCTCAGGGCAGGTGTGCACCCCACGATAGCTATCTGGCCGGTAGGCCCCAATCGGCAGCAATGCGACTTCCGGTTTTAGCCGTTTGCCGATCTTGGCGAAGCCATCAAAATAGGCGGTGTCGCCAGAGTGATAGAGCGTATGCCCGCCGCCCCGGATCACGTAGCCGCCGAAGCCCCGATGGGTGTCTTTGAAGAACCGCGCACCCCAATGCTTGCAGGGGGTCATGGTTACCTCGAGGCCGCTAATCGACTTGGTCTGCCACCACTCCAGAGTCACCACACGCGCAAAACCCAGGTCGTTCACCAGGTCCTCTACGCCCCAGGGCACCACGGCAATCGGCGCCCGGCCGGTCATTTTGGCGGTATGGGCGACAATGCGGCGCAACGATGGCCGATTCAGGTGATCCATGTGGGCATGGGAGAGAAATACCAGGTCAATCGCGGGCAGATCCTTGATCTTGACTCCTGGCCGGCGCAAACGTCGCAACGCGATCAGCCGTTCAGCGAAAACCGGGTCCATAAGCAGCTTGCGCCCGGCGATCTGGATCAGGAATGACGAGTGGCCGATGAATGTGATCCCCAGTTCTCGCGGCGAAACCAGGAGCGGCTTCTTCGACTCTCCGGTCATCGGTCGAAAGGCAGACTCGCCCACAAGCGTGCCCAGAGACTGCATTTTGAGGAGAACCGTTCTCTTACCCTGGACCCTGGTTTTCATCCCTACCCAACCCCAACCCCTTTAATAGATTCGCCTGCCCAGTCGTGAGATGCCATTTTCATGGCTAAGATACCAAATGGCAAACAGTACTGGGGTACGTCTATTAATAGACGGGAAGCCCCAGGTAATGATTGGGCAAGGGGTTAAAAACCTGTATTTTGCCTGCGACGTATTCGGATTGTCACGGTAAGCCGGGTTCGACGCCAAGGTTGTACATCAGGAATGCATAAATATCGGCCGCAGTATCGAGCGCTTTGCTGGTATTGCTGGCTCCATGACCCGACTGGGTATCGATCCGGATCAGCACCGGATGAGCGTGGCTCGCGTTTGCCTGCAACGTAGCCGCGTACTTGAAGGAATGGGCCGGCACCACTCGATCGTCATGGTCTGCGGTGGTGATGAGTGTCGCGGGATAGGTCACGCCGGCGCAAATATTGTGAACTGGAGAGTATCGATAAAGGACCTCGAACTCTTCTAGGTTATCGCTTGAGCCGTAGTCCGCAATCCAG
>DASRRN010000745.1:0-8113 GCA_035695685.1 Acidobacteriaceae bacterium
GCTCAGCTAACGCAGGTGCTTACGCAGAAAGTCGAACGTTTCTTTTCCATGGATCGTGTGTCCTCCGTTGAAGTATGCAATGGCACAGCGGTCCGCGATTCCAAGTTGATTGTAGAAAAACTCGACTTTGGCGTATTCAAACTGTTCGGGAGATTGTCCCGCTACCCGTTGATTCATGGCGAGGCCAGGCGCTTTAGCGGAGCCGCGTGCATCGTCGCCGTGGCAACCAGCACAATTCTTATGGAATAATTCCTGCCTCGACGATTGCTGAGAGAATAAGGGCTGAGGTAAGCAAAAAATGAAGAGAGCGAGCAATCCGATGGACATGTGGTCGAGCCGGTTTGCACGCTCACGGCCATTTTCCTTCATGAACCAGGTGTAGGCTTCACTGCCGACTTGAATACGCGATGAAGGAGCCTGCGCCATGGGTCCTCGCCCTCGTTTGGTTAAACATCTTTGACCGAGCACTCGACGCCTATCGCAGGTCCGCCGGCGTGACACCTTTAACATAACCATCAAAACCGAAGGGATGCGGATGATAATCGCCCACCAGCCCTACCTTTGCGCTGGGCTTGATTTGCCGCTCAAGCCCCAGCGCCCAGTAGCAAGCATTCACCAGCAACCGGCGATTCGCTTCGGTGAGCAAATCCTCTGAAGTTCCGAGTGTAGTGGCGAAGACCCGGGCGGTCTTACCGGCGCTACCGGTATAGGTTTTTGTCCACGCGATCGGCATCATGGGATCGTTCACCGCGCCCGAGACGTGGGGATCTTTCGGGTTCATACCCGAAAGCACCTCCCCGAACACCAACGTCTTGCTATCTCCGGGAAGGGGCAACCGCACCTCATAAACGTCCGTCTTGCTCCACAACTCACCATCGTGAATTCCGCTTAGGATCGGGTCGTTGAGTTCTTTGGGATTGAGAACACCCATGGTGCTTTGTTTCCCGTGGTGTCCGTGGTGCCTGACCCAGGTTTCCCCCAGCACCCTGCGCCCGAAACCGCCATCGGGAGCGTTCCAGTTGTACTTGGCATAAGTTGGGCTGGATTTGAGCTCAAACGCGTGCGTGGCTGTCCGTATCCCTACAATGGGCTTGCCTGATTCCACATAGTCCACGATGTGTTTCATTTGATCGTCCGGCAGGTCGCGAAAGCGAGTCAGGATGACCATCAGGTCGGCGGAATCAAGCGCCTCCAAGCCAGGGATGTTATCTAACTGATTGGGGTCGATCGTGCCATCCTTCGGATTGATTGCGAAAAGCACTGTACAGCGGAACCCATGATAAGTCGAAAGGATTTTAGCCAGTTGAGGCAGGGACTCCTCGGAACGGTACTCCTCGTCACCGCTGATCAGAACGATGTTCTTCCCCTTGGTGTGCCCATGGGGCTGGAAGACCAGAAACGGTTCAGCCGCATGCAGAAGCAAAGTTGGCCCGGACAGGAATGCAAACAGCGAGAACAACCAGACGGTACGGCGCATAAGCGATTGCTCCTCGATTCCTTCAGCCTGAAGCACACCAGATTCAAACTCGATGCGGCGAATCACATCGCCGTTCATCGAGTCTAAATCTTCGACCGGCAATCTCCTGAGCCGCTTTGGCATCGAAGGTTTGCACTAGAACCTGTATCTACCGCAAAGGCGTGATTCCAAGGCGCACGCGACTTGCGACTGGGCGTCCGTCTTTAAACGCGGGAATAAACTTCCAGTCAGCCGTGGCGTCCATCAAGTCTTTCTCGGGTTTTCCTTCCTCCTGCGCGGACCGGACCTTTCCTGCAGCGTCGATCACCAGGTTTACTACAACCTCCTTCCCCAAAGCCGCTGACGAAGCATCTGCCGGGGGTGGTCGTCGCAAGAGAATCTGAACCGGGCCAATGTCAGGCTCGAAGAGGTGTTCGCCTTTGCCAGGCCCACTTGCACCGGGCGCGTAACCCCAGCTCAACGGGTTCCCTTGTTCAGAATCGGTATCCGAGATCCGATCGTAGATGATTGCATGCTTTTTCTTGAATGGAGAGGGTCTTGATAGATGAGAAATGCCGTCCACCTGGCTGCGGATACCGTGTGCTTGTGCAAGCAGGATGGCCGCGCGAATCCGGTCGAAATCCGCCGCGGGCCACATATCGGCAAGCGCATTCCATGCTTGTCGCTCACGGGCGCTGTAAAGATAAGACCACACTATCTCCAAAACTTTGGTTTTCGTGGTGATCAGTCGATGTAGCTGATCCATTGGAACGTATGACTTGGTTAGCAAAGCACCGTCGCTGCGCTTGAATTCGCTCAACTGCTGAGGGTCCAGTTGGGCTCGCACCGCAGCAATCTGGCGATCGTAATCGGACGCAAACTCCGAACTAACATCGATCAACTTCTTCTGTTCGAACCTCAACACGATCGTAGGCGGAAAGTCGAGCGCACTGAGAGGTATGTTCTCGAAACCGTTTACCGCGCCGGCATCATTGGTCCAGATTTCAATTCGGCCATCGAGATCGGTATCTGCGGCACCATAGGAGGCGCCGCCATTAATTGTCCGAAGCTGTTTCGGGGGTTTTTTGAGCGAGTAAATTTCGTATTTCTGAATCCGGTCGAGATCGGTCGCTTTTGTCTGGAAAGCGACCACGGGGGAACCTAAGCCAAGGTCTATGCCCATTGCATCGACATCCACCTGCCAGGCATCGGGCTCAGCCAGCAAGTCTTGTTTCTCCCAATCCAGCTTCGCTACGCAGGTCCGCCCTGCGAATTCTGCATTCCGTTTGGCGCCCACGGAAACAGTGACGCCCGTGGCGAACTTCGCCGTGAAGCTCCCAAATCCTCCGCTGCACACCACGTCCTGCGCCGGGCTGCTGCGAACATCGGCGATGACGCAGAAAGCCAGGAGCATCAACTTCCTGGCGCGTTTTCCATGGAACGAATGAAACACGGCGAGCCTTTGACTGCCCTTGTCGCGATTTCCATCTCGTTGCGAGCCCGGTAAGCCGCCTCCCAGCGAAGGTTGCGGCAGCGCCAGCCCGCTATCGCGGGGAACTGCCGGGCAAGATGTGGCACGCGAGCACGTCGACATTGCTCGAGGAACCAGCCATGGTATTCAGTCGCAGCAAAAGCTGAAAATGCCGGGCCGGTTTCGCGGAGGCAATGCCGCAATGCTGCAAAGCGGCCGACAGCCTTGGTGCATTCGTAATCAGCTCGCCCGCCGCTTCTGTACCTTCTCCATTTGCCCCAGCCAAAATCAGAACCTGTCCATCCTTGCCGGGGTTTTGAACAAAACTAATCGTCGCAAACGACTGCCCCGTGGCCCAACCTTTCGCAGTCGGCACATAAGACGAGAGCTCGCCTGAGCGCGGATGCACATTGCGGATGATTTCCTGGTGGGATGTATCATCGAAAGCAAATCGGAAGTCCAGTTGATCGTTGAAAAGAACAGTCCAGAGGTTTGAACGGGGACTTCCCAGGAAAATAAAGTTGTCCTCCCCGTGCAGATCGGAAAGCCGGATGTCTCGAGCCAATCGTACGTTGATCTTCTTTGAGGCACTCTGAGTCAACTCCGCAACACCAGCGATGACCCTCGCGTCCACGCCTGCAGCCTTGTCTCCACGAAGGATGAACTTGCAGAAAGAAATCACCTCCGGCGAAAGCGAATCGACGTTCGGGACGAATCGCTGATTCGCATAGTCCGAGAGTGAAATGGGCGACCGCGTCACCTCCTGGATATCTACGATGTTGGGATCGCTGGTGATCAATTGGATGGAGCGCTGAGACTGGAGAAGCGCTGACCACGGAAGGATGGAAATGGCTGTGTTGCCTGGTCGAGAAAAGTGGTTCCAGAAGAATGCCCACAATACGGCGTTGCACACCAGGATCAAAAGACCAAAATATAGCCATCTGGCTCGGCCGGGACTTCGGCGGGCCGGGGTTTCGATGGGCCCAACGACGGGTAGAGCTGTAAGCGGTTCCGGAGTGGTAACCAAAGCCTGAGGGATGGCAACGGGACTGCGAAGGCTCTCCGTCTTTTGAGGTTCTCGGGTGATCTCCGGTATGTACGACCCCAGGGGAAGGGTGATGCGGAACTCGGAAGTGATTCCGTATTTCCCGTAATGCTGAAGCAACCTCTTTCTTACGTCACTCGCAGTCACTCGAACAATCGCGTCCTCGCCAGTGTCGTACGAGGGAGCGCGTCCAAAGAGCTTTACCCCAATAATCCGCTCTTTCAATGCTGTGAAGCGGCCGGCAATTGATTCTTCCACTATGTATCTGAGGAATTGACCACTGCGATGGCTCCCCCTAAATGCTTCACCCTCGATCATTTCCTTGAGATGTTGCTGCAGCCGGGCAGCATCTTGCTCTGTCTCCAAGATTTTTGCTACCCGAGAGCCGTTTTGGGCCGTTGATTGCATAGGGGAATTATGCGACGGCGATTATAGCATTGAGGCCCGAGGGGATTTCTCGATTGCGGCAGTGGCCCCCAAACCAACCCCACAGGTAGCTACCGTTAGATCGCCGTACAAGTAACAAGCCATTTATTTGCAAACGGATACGCGAACGTTAAGAAAGATTCTAACGTTGCAAAGCCTTCGCTTGCAGCCTATGGTTGTGGCCGCTTGAAAAAACAACAAAAAAATGCGTTCTGCTCTTGGACCTTCGATCAAGGTCTCTGGGCCGATTTTCGATTCGGAGGTCAGTTATGTTCAAAAATCTTAGGGTCGCCGGTACGCTTCTCTGTTTATCTCTGCTAGCTGCCACTGGAAATGCCCAAATCCGATCAGGGACGATCACCGGATCCGCCCAGGATGCGACCGGAGCCGTGATCACCGCTGCGGACGTGACCGTTACCAACACCGCCACTAACGTTTCCTACACAACCAAGACCAACCAGGCGGGTCTTTTCACCGTGCCCTACCTGGAAGAAGGAACATATTCTGTCGCGGTAACCAAGGCCGGCTTTGAGACCTTTACCGAGAACGACGTCCATCTGGATCCGTCGGAGACGGCGAGGGTAGCCGCCACCCTGAGAGTCGGGTCGGCCTCCGCCAAGGTCGAGGTGACGGCGTCTGCGGTGCAACTGCAAACCGACAGTAGCACCGTTTCCGCCGGGGTCAGCGCGCAGGTCATCGACGTGATTCCAAATATCACCGAGAATCCCTTCTACTACACGACCCTGCAGAACGGCGTGCAGCCTCGGAACGAAACCTCGAACAGTCAAACCCTCAACTCGTTTGGAATTGGTGTCGCTGGCCGCGCGGAATTCTCCGCAATCGGCGTCAACGGCGGCCGCGCATTTGAAAACGACATTCAGTTGGACGGACTCGCCGTGATGGGCGACGGATTCAACGAAGCATCGATCATCCCCAACGAGGAGGGAATTCAGGAAGTCCGCGTGATCAACAACAACTTTACCGCCGACTACGGTCACGGCCAGGCCGTCATGGCCATCACCTCAAAGTCGGGAAGCAACCAGTTCCATGGCCAGGCCTCCTACCTGATCCGCAATGAAGCCCTGAACGCAAATACCTGGGGAAATAACCAGCAGGGGATTCGTCGGCCAGCCTTCAAGGTGAATGATTTCGGCGGGGCCCTGGGAGGCCCGATTCTCAAGGATAAGTTGTTCTTTTTCTCCAGCTATCACTATCTAAGGTTCAATCAGGGCCAAACCTATTTGGAAACAGTACCGACCGCCCTGGAGCGTGTGGGGAATTTCAGCCAGACCTTCCAACAAAACTCCAATGGGGCTCCCGCTCCCGCTCAACTCTTCAATCCCTTCAGCGTCACTCAGCTAGGCAGCAACCTCTATCAGCGAGCTCCGTTCCCCAACGCCATCATTCCAAATCCGGACCCGGCGGCTCTCTACATCTACAGTTTGTATCCCATGCCCAACCGGACACCGGACGACGTGTACAACACCAACAACTTCACCGCGACCGTGGTGAACACCGTCCGGCGGCAGACGCTCAACAACCGCATCGACTACAAACGTGGCCGGCACTCAATCTACGGGAATGGTGGATTCGACTTTGGCACCATCTTGCAACCTTATGACTGGGGTAAATTTGCGACCAAGGGATTCAATGATGCGCCAACCACAACCAAAGACACCAACCCGTATGGCCAGGTTGGAGACACGATCATTATCAACCCCACCTTGTTCGTGGACCTGCGCTATGGAATAACACGAACCCACGCTATCGCCATAGCGGGAAACCATTCGGGTTTTTCGCAGTACGACCAGTTCGGCATCGCGCCGGGCACCCAGGCACTCTTTGCCCTTCCAGGCGCTTCACCGGTCGTGAACCCTAAGATTGGCACAAATTCGGGAGGCGGCAGCAACTGGTCAGCTCTCTCCGGCGGCCAATTTGCAAACAAAACGGAGAGTCAGATTAGCCAGGCCGTCAACGGCAGCGTCACCAAGGTCCACGGCAACTGGACATTCAAGGCGGGATCGGAATACCGCGTCATCACGGCCAACTACACTGACTTCGAAGAGGCATCCACCAATATTGGTGGCTGCTGCGCCAATGATCCAGGGGGAAACTACACCTTCGAATTCAACACCGCGAATGGCGGCTCCGCGCCCGGAAATACGTCTCCGCTGTTGAGCGGAATCAATGGCGCAACCATGCTGGTGGGAGAGGGCGTCTGGTTCGTCAGGCCGGGCGCCAACCTCAAGCCGGCCTACGCGGCAAAATATTTCGCCGTTTATTCGCAGAATGACTGGCGGGCCACCGCTAAACTAACGGTCAATCTCGGCTTGCGTTGGGATCTACAACCCGGCCCGACCGAGCGCTACAATCGGATCGCGGGCTATGACTTCACCAAGGTAAACTCCTTTGGAACCCAAGGCCGCATCGACTTCCCGGGAACGCAGGGTTACAGCCGCAATCTGTGGGATACGGAGTATCACGACTTCCAACCACGCGTGGGCGCTGCGTATCAGTTCAACTCCGGCCTTGTTGTCCACGGTGGTTTCGGCATCACCTATCTGCCCAGCAATTCCGGATACTTCTCCAGCCCGAATGACTACGGAGAGTCAACCTTTGCGCCTGGCAATCTTGCGTTGCCCTATGGCACTTCTCCCAATGGTGTTCCTACATCTCGCTTTACCGACGCTGCGCCTCTGGTCGCAGCGACCGGCAACAACCCGGCGGCGCCGCAGACGTATGGAGTCGGTGAAGCCTACTTCGACCGGCACCTCAAGAATCAAGTCGCCAAGCAGGGAAATGTATTCCTCGAACAATCGTTTGGGCCCAAGGGACAGTGGCTGTTCGCTTTGGGATGGAGCGGCTCCTTCTCCAACCATTTGACCACCAGGAATCTTGCTTTTCAGGATCTTCAGAATGTGCCCGCGAGCACGCTTGGCGCCTGGAAAACCCAGTACATTAACAGCAACGGCGCTACCAATCCGGCGAATACCTTGGTTCCCAACCCGTACCAGCCGGCTACCGGCGCACTTCTGCCATTTCAGGGGAGCCTGGCGGGCAGGACGATCCAGCAGGAAATCCCGTTGCTTCCTTATCCTCTGCTCTACAGTACGGGTGCCGGTCTGAATGGGTCGACGGGGTTCGCCAGTTATAACTCACTTCAAACGCGGTTGCGGCACGCTTTTTCCTCCGGACTTTACCTGGATGTCAACTACACCTGGGGTAAGGAACTCGATTTCACCACCACCGGCATCGAGGATGGACAGGGTGTCAACTACGGAGGTGCTGGAGGCTCCCCCTCGAGCATCGGCGTTCCGGACCTGCTCAATAACCGGTCGAACCGGAACTATGGACTAGACGACATGCCGCACCGGGTCGTGGCCACCTTGACCTACGCCTCTCCCTTTGGCGCCAATGGACCCTTTGCCTTAAGCAACAAGTTGGAGCGCGCTGCCCTCGGCGACTGGACCGTAGGCTCGGTGATTGCCGTACAGAGCGGGATACCCTTTATCGTTTCCATGACGAACAACCAATCCATCACTGCCCGCGTGGATAGAGTTCCAGGCCAGTCGATGCAGGTTCCACAAGCCCTTCAGCATTGGTACAACGGAAGCACGACGGTGACCCTGCCGTGCGGCAAGACCGTCACTCCGCAAAAGAATACTTTCCTCAAATACAACTCTTGCGCCTTCACCGGAGAGACGTTGACCACTCC
>DASRRN010000746.1:0-17096 GCA_035695685.1 Acidobacteriaceae bacterium
GTATCTACGCTGCCTCGCTTGACTCGAGTGAGCGCAAGCTCATCGTAGGCACCAATGCCAATGCCGCATATGTACAACCAGGTCAGCTGCTGTTCATGAGAGGAAACGTGCTCATGGACCAGCCGTTCGATCTCCAGAAGCCCGATCCCGCCGATGATCTCGATTCCACATGGTCGCCCGACGGAACACGGATCGCCTTTGACGTCGGCGTAGAGGGCTTTAACAGGCTGCGGAAAAAGGTCGAATAGGAAGCGAAAGCTGTTCCCTCAGCGGCTAAAGCCGGACATGTTTTCAATCTTTTACGGACGGCCTGAAGGCCGTCCCCTTTAAAGAATTCGGTTTTTCCGCAGCCTGTTTAAGCCGAGGGCTTAAAGCTGGCAACATCCGAAGTCGGGAATACGGTTGTTTCCGCAAACTCCCATCCTCGTCGCTGGTCAATGGCAACCCGGCTGCGGTCGAGATAATGCCTCAGCTCCTCGAGCTGGTACTTGCCGGCTAACTCTCGGGCGCTCACCCCCGGGCGCTTGGCTCTCAACACGAACCATTGCTCGAGTTTCAGCCACTTTTCCTGTGCGACATCGTTTGGGTGGTCACACAGCAGCTTATCTCGCTTGGCGATATTGAAGTTCTCGTGAAAGACGACCCGATCGAGGTCGAGGGTGACCTTGCTGATATTCACGCCGTTGGACCCAGGCTCATACAGCATTCTTTCTCCCGTGATGTCATACACGATGCAGTCGGGTGTCTGCGAGCTGGTCACGATGTAGTAATGGTGGTTGATCGCATGGGCCTGCAGGGAAAGGCCGGCCGAGTAGGCGCTCGGCCATACCACCATCTCAGCCCCTTTGTCTGCCAAGCCTTTCCAGACTTCGGGGAAATTGGCGTCAAAGCAAGTTGCGAATCCGACACGGCCGAAATCAGCCTGGTGAACGTGAACGGCATCGCCGGGATTCACGGCGGGCTGCACGTCGTATTCCGACCAGTACGGGAAGACTTTGTCGTACACGCATGCTACCAAGCCGGAGCGATCGAGGAACACGATCGTATTGAGTCTCCGGTTTCCGTCTTTCCGGTCAATGGGGCAGGCGATATAGCTCTTGTGTTTTTTCGCCAGAGCGCTCATGGCCATGATGGTTGGACCGTGCAGCAGTTCTTCGCTTGTGCCGTTCTGCCCGCGACAGGTTTCGGGCAAGACAATCAGGTCGGTCCCGCGAGCTCCTTCCTGGTCGACAAGGCTCGCCATCTTTTCTAAGGACACAGTGCCTTGCTTGAATCCGATGCTGGTGATACGAACCGGTCGTCCCACCCCGTCGCCCCATGTGGCCATCGCGCCGGCGGCAGGCTCCGCGGACGGAGTTTCGTTGGAGGCTTCCGCCTTGAGACCGGTGAAACCGATCTCCGCCACAGCGCCCATTCCAATAGCTGTGTTTCTTAGAAATATGCGTCGGTTCATCGCGGCTCCTTCTAAGTGCGTGCCTTCCTAAGAGGACACTTGGCTGACTCTAAAGCTGGACCTGCCTGGGGCAGGTCAGCACGATTGGTAGAGAACTCACTGTCAGGCGATGGTTGCCGTTCAAATCCTTTTTGGAGATAAGGCTAAAAAAAGGCGCCACCAAAATGCACCCGCTGTGAAATATCAGTAGGATAGCGCGACAGAGGAGAGAGGGTCAAGGTTTAATCCATGAAACCCAAAAAATAATGAGGAGGATCGCGGTGGAAAAAAGATCTCCAGATGCAGATTGATATTCCAATTGACCTTTCACATGAGTTGGAGATGGAGGACTTCAGCAATGTGGAGCGTGGGGAGAGTGACGATGGCGTAGCCGTGTTCTAGTTGCCAGTCGATGGAGCGCTCGGCGCGCATCAGCCGTATCCCTCTCACTTGCCGGCCCTGAGGGACTCGTATCGCCACCTCCACGTTAGTTACGGGCACGTACTGCTGACGCATCAGCCCTGCGGCAGCGTCCTTAAAGCCTACATCGGCCAGCAACCACAGCACCGGCTCACCGCTCCTGGCTTGCCGCAGGATGCCATAAATTCCTCGCGGCGCCTTCAATCGAAAGGGTGGCGGCGCACCTCCACCCAGGTACTCCACCATCGAACGCAACAGAACACGGTTCGATTCCACCCGGTCATACAGATAATTGGCCTCCAGGCTCCCGCTGACATAGATCGTCCGCCCCTGTCCATACTGGTTGGTTACCACCGCCGGACCACGCACCAGCCCCGTGCCGAGATTCCAGCATTCGGCAATTACCCTTGCTCCCCCGCGGGGCTCGACTGGAACCAGGCGTCCATCGCCCTGAACAATCGCTCCCACTCCGTACCGGCCCAAAGCCGGATGACTCTCCGTCACCCGATAGTAGCTCTCCGGCAGGCTGGGCAATGCCGCGCCCTTCATCTCTATCCCCAATACCTCCCGCAGCGCGCCCCCGTCCTGCCGCTGCCGGCCCTGTTCGTCATACAGCCCGCTATCGTAGGTTGCGAGCAAACCACCCCCTCGCTTCACCCACGCCGTGAGCCGCTCCGCTCGCTGCTCGGATAGACCAGAGGCTCCGCACAACACAATCACCTTTTGCCCCTGCAGCCACTCCTCACTCATCTCCGTGCTCGGGTTCACGTCAAAACTGATCCCCTCGTCCAGCATGGCCAGTGAAAAGCCTCCGCTCATCATCGGCCAGTTCCAACTCCTGCTCCTCTCCCGCCACAACTGCAGCGATTCCCACGTCGGCACGATCGTTATTGAAGACAGCGGCACACTGTCCTTGTGGATCGACTCCACCCGCCGCATCAGCGCAAAGACTTCCCGGGCAGGCTCCGTGCTTCCACTCCCAATCCCCAACTTCTCCTTCCCACTCTCGTAGTACAGCCGATTGCCCGTCGCATAAAACGGCAACCCGCCAGAAGCCAATTCCGTAAAGCCCGCCATCCGTATCTCGTCGCTGTCTTCCAGACTCGTGTTATGCACCACCCAGGGATCCTCATGCGCCGGCCGGTCAAAATCCGCCAGCGCATAGCTGCCCAGATACATCTGCGACACCTTCCCGTAAGGACGGCCCATCGACGCCCCCATCAGTCCCGTCAGCAGACGCTCATACGTCTCCGTGCTGGCTTCCATCATGAAACCTTCCGGTACCCGGTATTGCAGTGGAAGCGTCGTCCCTATCCACGCCTGACCGTTATGGCACAACATGAACTTCCCGCTGCCGTGGATGATCTTGCGAAAATCCAGCAGATCCTCCTCGGTCAACTTGTTCATCCACCCATACCAGCCAATCAGCGCCTCCATATCTACCTGCTCGGGTATCTCCCCCCAACTGAATGGCAAACCATTCATACGCGACAAATTCGCCAGCCGCTCCAGATCCATCCCCGTAAACTGCCGATAGTTCCTGCGGCACGACTCACAAAAACAAATCCCCGTATAACCAAATGCGCTCGGCGCATCAAAGTACACTCCCTCGATGTCGTGCGCACAAAGCTCCCTCACCACCTCACGTATCCCTCTGCGATACGCATCTGAGCCCGTGCATAAACGCTGCACCTTGTCTCCATAGTGGATATAGGTTCCGTAAGGTTTACCTTCCGGGTTGCGCAGCACCCAAGCCGCATATTCGGGATGTGTGTCGACCCAGCCGACCTCCATATGAGGATGGCCGTAGCCGGTATAGCAATAACAATGAATTCCCAGCTTCTGAGCTTCTTGCACGACTTCGTCAATCAGGTCCCGGTTTTCTAATTCGGGGTGAACGCGGAAGGCTTTGCTCGGGTAGTACGCCCAATAACCAATAGGTTGAAAGCGTAGCGAATCGGCGCCCAGTGCCGCGACTGCCTGTATGAGCCGCTTGGCGCTAAAGTCCTTCATGTGCGGGTAGATCGGAGGCGAATAACCGTCGAAGAGTACGCCGCGCGAATAATGCAACCATGCCGGCGGTTGGTAGCCGTCACCCGGATAACCAGCCTGTGCTCCCGGAGGAACCACGAGGGCGGTTTGTGCGTCAGCCTCTAAGCGTGCCAGCCGCAACTCTGCCCAAACCCCCATTCCCGCCGATGCTCCTGTTCTAAGAAACTCTCTGCGCCGCACTCATTCGCCTCTAGGTTTTTTGCCACGAAAAGAATTCGGCCGCGTTGTCGTAGAGCAGCCGGCGGCCGATGTCGAGGGCGTCTTCTTCTGTGCACCAACCGCTTTCCACTTTGCCCGCAAGAACTTCAGCCAGGGTCCTCCGCGCGATCTCGGCGTGGCCGTAACTGAGCTCCGGATACATGTAGTCTCCGCCGAAGGCCAGAATCTTGTTGAGGGGCATGCTTTCGAGAAATTCATCGAATGCGCGCCGCGCTGCCGGGGGTGAGATCACGTTAGCCCAACAAAAATCAGCGTGAACATTGGGGAAAGCGCGTGCCAGGGCGCCCAACTCGTCCTGGTAGGGGAAGCTGAGATGAAAGATGTCGAATGGAATTTGGGGATACAGGTTGAAGGTGTTGATAAGCAGTGTGGGACGGGAATTTGTCAGCACTCCTCCGGTCCCGGCGAAGATCCCGGTGTGGATCTGAACCGGCAAATGATGGGCTTCGGCCAGCCGCATGATGTGATGAAACATGTGGTCTTCCAGGCGGCGAAACGGCCGCACGAACCCGGCTCTGAAACCTTGCGGTAACGCGCGTTGCTGACGGATCAAGGCCTCAAAGTCGCTTTCGGCTTCAGCCTCGCCAACCTCATCGAAATGAAGCTCCCGATAATAGGCAACGGCCACCTTTACCGCTCGCATTCCCTGATCGAGGTTCTGCTGAAAGCTTCGATCCGCAGCCTGCTTCAGGCCTTGCAGGTTTGTGATCGATACGCCGGTAGCGCTTTCGAGTTCGTGTATATCCGCGAGGGTTGCGGGAATGATGAATTTGTCAAACCTTCTTGCCAGCACAATATATTCGAAGTTTTGCGGAGAACTCCGGATCCTCGTACATCCATTGCAGGAATCATCTTCGACGCAGAAGCGGATCCTGGCATGATCGTTGAGGATTGACCTGTAGAGTCCCGGCCGGTTCTGCGATGCGATAGTTTCGTTGATGCTTCGAATCGTGGCGCCGGATACCGGGTTTCCTCCATACAAATCGTGAACCGCAATTTGCAGTGCCTGGGCATAGCCAGTGAAGCGCACAAGTTTCCAGTAAGGTTCCATCGCTCGCCATCGCTCTGAGTCGAGGGCCTGCTGGTCGTGAAACACGCGCAACGCTTCTTCCGGCATTCCCGCAGAAACCAGGTCCGACTCGACGTAGGATCCTTGCACCAGGGAAAAGAAGTCGACATGGCGCTTTACGCGATCCAACTCGTCAAAGAAGTGTTCGTGGGTGTCGGCGATGGAGAGGTTTTTGAACTCCGCGGTCAATTGCGACTGCAAGGAAGCCGGACTTGCGGCTGAGGCGGCCGTGGTTGCCGAGCGCAGGGAAGGCCGCGTGGTCAACAACAGAGGAACTGCTTTCATGAAGCTGCGGCGCGATGAGCTCATCTTGTCGGGATAGTGCTTCGAACCGGCCCGTATAGCAATTGCGCCCGGCTTTGGAGATGCATCCAGCCGAAAGAAAGCAGCGCTAATTGATATGTCAGTATAATATAGAAATACAGCTTCGTGAGTCAATCGCGATCGCTTGGGAGTTTGCTTTCTGTACTGTTCGTAACTTACTGCGATGAATTCTCATGACTCACAATTGACATTCCAACCCGCGCAGCGTGAGAATGTCCGAGGTGAATAAGACCAAAGCAAGTAAGGCCAAGACGGATTCGGGCTCCTCCCTTTCCAGTAAGGCCTATTTTCTGATCCGCGAACGGATTCTTCGCTGCCAATTGCGCCCCGGCGAAGTAGTCTCGGGGCGAAAGCTGGCAGAAGAATTCCAGATGAGTCTGCTGCCGGTGGCGCAAGCGCTGCGCCAGTTGGAGAGCGAGAAACTGGTGGAGAGTCGTCCCCGGGCCGGAACCCGAGTGCGTATACCTCGGGCCGAAGAAGTACGCGGGCGTTGCATCGTACGTGAGGCCCTCGAGGCGCAATCAGCCCGCCTTTGCTGCTTGCACGCCACCATGAAGGATCGCCTTGAATTATCGCGGCTGGCTGAACAGCTCGATACCCTATACGACCGTTTTGGCCGGGATGATGATCCGGAATTGCAATTCGTCGTGCATACTCACCATTTCGAACTGCATATGCGCATAGCGGAGCACACTCGCTGTCCGGAATTGAAAGAGGCAATCGAGATGAACCAGGTGCTGATCTACAACTGGTTCTTCGATATTGCGGTGCAACGGCGCTCGCTTCCAGGGGGATTCCACACCCTGCTCTTGAAAGCTGTAACAGGGAACGACCCGTTGGCCGCGGATGAGGCGATGCGGGCACATGTGCAGTATGGCCTCAGCGAAACGCTGGAACTGATTGTTCCCAACGGCACGAATGACTGGAGGCTGCGGCCCGCTCAAGACCGGCAGGCAATAGAGAAGAACGTTGGTGCCGGCGCAGAGTTGACGTAGCGACGGCAAGATCCTCCTCGTTTCCGCCGTCCCGCTGTAGGTACGATCCCCAAAGCAAGTGAGGTTCGATTTTGCAAAGGCGACATTTTCTTTCTCGCACCGGCTTATTGCTGGCATCCCGCCTTCTTGAGCCAATTCCTTCTTTCGCATCATCAACTTCGACGCCCCAGCATCGTTTGCCGGCAACCGATCCCCACTATCTCCGGGTGAAATCCTATATAGAGGAAACTCCGGTCCCGGAATATAAATGGGCCTCGGAAGCCGCCTACGAGGCTTTCCAGGATATGAAGTATGGCATTCGCGTTCACTGGGGTTTGTATTCAGTAGCAGGATTCGACAAGGAGTCCTGGCCCTTCCTGGACTTGAACTACGAAGAGCGCGCCCACTACAACCAGATCTATAAGACCTGGAACCCAGCTGGCTTCGATGCCGACGAATGGACATCCCTGTTTGCCGAGAATGGGCTGCGCATGTTTGCCTTCACCACGAAACACCATGAAGGCTTCTCTATGTTTGATACGCGAACTCGTGTAAGGCAACGTGTCCGTTGGGATGCGCCTGGTGGACCGGCCTTGGAAAATTGCGACCTCGCCTACTCCATTATGGAGACTCCGTTCAAGCGCGATGTCGTCAAGGAACTATGCCAAGCAGGCCACAAACGCGGCCTGCGCATCTCCTTATACTTCTCGCATCCGGACTGGTACGACTCCGATTTTCGGCCCTATGCGGATAGCCCAATGCAGGTGCCATCCTCCGCGCAACTGGACCCGGTATGGCGGCCGCCGCAGCCGGGTTCGACACGGAAATTCTGGATTGCCCCCGATCCCACGCCGCAACAGGTCACCCGGATGATGGCTCGTCACCGGGCACAGCTCGAAGAACTGTTGACCAATTATGGCGAGATCGACATGCTGTCGCTCGATCAATGGTTAGGTCCAAAGGTCTGGCCGCAACTGCGAGACACGATCTTGCATTTACGCACGATCCAACCGAATGTGATGCTTCGCGCGAGAGGAATCGGAAATTACGGGGATTACTACACTCCGGAAGGTTTTGTGCCGGGCAGTAAGTCGAACACGGATACGCCGTGGATGGTTATTTATCCGCTAGCCAAGGGCTTTTCCTACGATCCCGATCCAGCGCATTACAAAGGCGCAGGCTGGATCGTGAAGAACATCGTCGATACGGCAGCAAAGGGAGGCAGCTTTCAGGTTGGGGTAGGACCTGACGCAAGGGGCAAATTCCACCCGGTCGCTGTTGAACAATTGAAGCAAGTTGGCGGATGGATGCGCACATGCGGCGCAGGAATCTATGCGACTCGCCCGAGAGAAGCCGAACTTTGGCGTGAGGGGGAGTTTATCCGCTTTACTCGAACAAAGAACAAGCGTACCGTGTATTGTTTTGTTCTGCAGTGGCCCGGTAAGGAGCTCACGCTTCAGTCCGTGCGGCCCGCCCCTGGCAGCAAGATCATGATGTTTGGCTACCCCGATCCCATGAAATGGAAGTTCGACTCGGCCGGCGGACTCAAAATTGAAGTGCCGGAGTCGCTCCAGTCGGAAAGCCGCCGTGCGAACGAGTATGCATGGGGATGGAGCATCCAGTTGGCTTGATCTTCGCGCCTGGCTAAGCTCTCACTCGCCGTCTGCCGTTAGAATCTGGAAAGACAAACCAAAGTTCTGCGGGTAGTCCTCCCCTCCCAACGGCTTCGGTCCGTACACCAGGTAGCCATCCTCTGGAGTCTGGCCGGCTGTGGATCTAACCTCGAACCAATAGAGCCTTTGCGGATCCACTGGCACTGGATGCTTTAGCGTCAGCTTGTACGGGAGGTCGAGACCGGAATAGACTTCTTTTTCCTGCAGACGTAACTCGCCTAAGTCGCTGGCGCCTTCCTGCGATCCGAGCCGCACTACCAGGTCTCCAGGATGGCCCACGCGGGAAAGCTTCAGCTCCATCCCGGCCAGCTGAGGGGATCGATCCGACACATAAAACCTGCCTCGAATCAGCGAATCTTTCGTGGCGTCCAGCAATTTGGCCGCGTAAGGAACCTCTGAGCCCGGCACGTATCCATCAAAGTCAGCGGCCACTTCCTGGTTGCAATAATGCTTGCCATCACATGCATAATCTCGACCCGCCGAACGCTCGGGCCTCAACCAACGGTCAACAAAGAGAAACGTGCCGATGCCATGAACCGTGTGCACGCCAACGTAATCCTCGTCCACAACCTTGTCGGTCATGTTCCAGGGCCCGATGTATTTGACCTTCAAGTCGTCCCATGCCTGCTTGTGCCACTTCGGCGTTGTCGTCGGATCTTGCAGCCCCCATTCGATGCAAACCGGGCGTGGCCACATGGCGGCCACCAACTCGGTATGGGTGAAGCGGTTAAGAACATTCCAGTTGTAGAAGTCCTCGTCCGGTAAGCTCCAGTAATGGTCGGGTGTATCTTCCGCCGTTATATCCTGCCTCCAATCGTTAAAAAAGCCGGAGTTGATGGTGAACTTCAGGCGTGGCTCGAGGGGAGGCATCCAGGTAGCCGAGTAGCCACCATACGACAGTCCGTAGTAGCCAATCCGCTGACCATTTACAAAAGGAAGCGACTGCAAAAAATCAACGATACGATGCAGCTTGGCGAGCTCGATGCTCGTACGCATCAACCCCAGCGAAGCAGCCTGTTGGACGATTGGGTTGATCAGGTCTGCCCGATGGTTCCCCGTAGGCACTTCGCCATCTTTGCGCTCAAGATTAGTTTGCGGATCGGAAGGGACTGTGAGGTAAGGCGCGAAGACGACATAGCCCCGCTCAGCCAGGCGCTCGCCAAAGCGGTGATAAAAATGATCGTTAAAAACAACGTCCTGGCCAACCCCCGAGATATATTTGGGAGCGCCTCCGAACCCATGCTGGCAGATCACAGCGGGCAAACGGCCGTCGTCCCGCCCGGCAACAGACCGTGGCACTAGTAATTGTCCGTATGCCTCGACTCCGGATACTACATCCAACAGGACTTCATAGACCAGAAAGTTTCTGGTCTCGCCGATCAGCCGGGTCCGCGGATGAAGCGGCGTATGCTCGTCGGGGATCACACCTACGAGATCGGCCAGTTCCTTCTGTAATTTTCTGGCCTTCTCAATCCGCCCTTGCTCCGTCGTGGCGGCCAGTTGCCAGTATTCGTTCCGCACCGAATCGCTATCAGCGCACAGGCGTTCCAGGTAGCGGTAGAGCCCGTCGAAATGCATGTTACGAACGCTTAAGATCTGGGCTGCGGAAGCGCGATACGCGACCTGAGGGAAAGCTCCCGCTTGCGGTGATCCAAGCATAGTGGCCGTCCCCAGGGCGCTCGCTTCTTCCGCGCCGCTGGCCAGTTCGCTGGAGATCAATTTGTCTGCTGCGTTCCGTCCCTGGTAGAAGCGCCGGGCCCGGTTGATCTCTGCCCGCTCGCTATCGAAGTTAACGGGTCCTCCCCAGCGGGTCACTAGGGTGAGCGGGCGAGGCGCGATCAGCGCAGCTACTTCTGCATCTCCAAATTCATTCAGTTGGCCATACAGCACGCGGTCCACAGGTTCCTTCCAGATCTCTTCGCGTTGCTGAAAATAGTCTTGCACGGTGGCCCCTGCCAGACGTTGATCAACCGCCGCTGCATACAATGCTGTCATTCCCCCCTGGCCTACACCCCAAACGGCAATGCGCTTCTCGTCGATGGTTGGCCGCGACCCAAGATAATTCGCCAGTGCCGTCACCTGCTGCACTTCCATTCCCACCAACGTGCGGCCTACGACAAAGCCCAGGCGCCAGAGGATGCGCCGGCGGTCGTGCCCTGCGGCTCTTAGACACACCGCGTGATCCGCAAGGCGCTCGACCATCTCTGGAATCGCAACGGTTATGCCCCTCGCCAGGAGCGCGCCGAGCCATGGTGAGGTCTCCATCCCTTCCCGGATTCCGGCAAACTCTTCTGCACTCTGATCAGCTCCTGGAATTGCAATGACCGCCGCCCGTTGCCCGGAACCAGCCGGCTGAAAGAGGAGGGCCCGTACGCCGAAGTCTCCGTCGAGCGCAATCTTTAGCTCCTCAATCCGTACTCCCTCACTCTGCGCCAACAATTTTATCTGGGCCTCCTGTGGTTTGAGGTCGACCAGCCCTAACATCCTTGCCAGGTGCCGCCGATGTTCGGCTAGGGAAGCTTCATAGGTGATTTGTGACGAGAAATTTGGCCGCCACAATTGATCTCTCCTGGAGGGCGAGGCCGCAATCTGTCTTAAGAAATACCCTTCGATCTGGCTGTATTGTTCTTGATCAATCATGTTCGCAGGGTTACCGTCCACCCCTGCCACGTCTTCTACGCGGTCCAGAAGGTCAGTGCCCCTTAAGGAAAGCGGAAGGTCAGCGTGGCCGCCGGGCGGCGCCGCCATCGGCTTAATCTGCGGCGCCGCAGGAGATGCGCAGGAAAGGATGTATGCCAGCAATCCCAGGCCGGTCACTATCCTGCTGTTCGTGCTTATGCTCTCGCAAATCCTTCTTAGGGGCAGTGCGACTGAGATCACGGTTCACTCTCCACTTAATTTTTCGTGATGGCTTGAAGCCGGATTTGTTGGCCCGAAGCAGCATGGCCGCAATTTAAACCCCGGCATGACTGCAAGCGCTTGTTCGATCTGTCTCGGTTTTTGGCCCACCGATTCGACTCTTGCTGAAGTTTGTGTTTTGTCCTTGCGCCTCTTCTCCTCTTGTATTGGCGGCAGTGCGAAGCCGGTAAACTATGGGCAACCCTTCGCTCGTGAGGGAAGGGACAGAGGTGCGGGGGCCAGCCACAAAAGCACAACGGCTTGCCATGAGGTTGAAAGAACTGTGTCCGTCCCAAGATCGGGATCGGGCGCTTTGATCCTTGAGTGGAACCGATTATTGGCATATTAGTTGTTGTTCTAAAAGTCGTCCAATTTCAATCCCTTGGAACCGCGAAGAACTGCGAAGAAACACTGCTAAAACGCACGACGAGTCGTTGTGGGGTCTTTAAACCTGTGTCCTTCGCTATGGCCTGAAGAATAAACCAGCCCGGACAGCACAGAAAAATGCTTGACAAGAAATCTACTGCCGCATATCTTCGTTTTAACTGACATGGCAGTTCTACGTTCCAGCCGAAGAAACTTGGCGGAAGCTGCCGAAATTCAATGCCGGATCTATCGCTTTTGGGCCTGCTCTCCCGTCATCGCAGTCAGGTCCCCGCGGTTGGGTAACCCTCTGAACCCCGTCGTTCGGATAGATCGTCAAGCCTCGCATTTGGTTAAAAGACGCAAAGCCCCGCGGCTGCCATAGACGGGAAACGTCGCTTTTTAGTTGGACCGCTAAACCCGCGTTCGGGATTAGACAGCGGAGCCTCGCCCTTTTGAAGGGGACTCCGTAATTTGCGGCAGTTGTTTACACCCTGGCATTTCGACTACAGCTAAGCCTGATTTGAAAGGAAGCCATCATGCACGCATCTTTCCTTATCCCAGAGGCCATCACCCGCCATCTCTCAATGATTCGCAGATACTTCCGGCCGACGGAGCAGTTTCGATCCGCCGCTCTCGCGATGGCTGTTCTTGCTCTGTACGGGGCGTCGACCAGCCAGGTACGCGCCCAGGTGGGTACTGCAACCTTGAGCGGTGTTGTGACGGATGCCAGCGGTGCGGTGATTCCGAACGCTAATGTCGAATTGCAGAGTCAATCCGAAAAAATGGCCCGGCAAACTGTCACCAACGCAAGTGGGGCATACGTCATTCCCGCGATTCCCCCGGGAACGTACACTCTACAGGTAAAATCCCAGGGCTTTGGCGAAGAAGTCCAGAGGGACATACCGCTATCGTCCGGGCAGGCCAGTTCGCTCAACGTCGCGCTTGGTCTCGCCAAGTTGACGCAGGATGTGACGGTCACGGAAGCGCCTCCTCTTCTTGAAACCGCGACGGCGACGGTTGGATCCGTTTTGCAGACACAGCAGATCAACAACCTACCCATCTTGGGAAGAAACTTTACCAGCCTGCTCGTCACCTCTGGCGGTGTCGCCCCTGTAAACGCGCCGGATGGAGGGAACAATCTGGCGGTCGGGGGAACGGGGGTGAATCCTTCGGTGTTCGGGCAGCGGCAACGTGACAACGATTTCAGTTTGGATGGTGTCAGCAACAACGAGCCGCTGTTCAGCAGCATCCCGATATTTCCGCCGCCCGAAGCCATCGCGGAGATGAAGCTTTCTTCGGGAATGAGCTCGGGCGCATACGGCCACGCGTCAGGAGCGAATATCAACCTGGTGACAAAATCAGGGAGCGAAAAGCTGCACGCCGACGGATGGGAGTTTCTTCGTAACAACGTTCTCGATGCACGTCCCTACTTTTCACCATCCGTGACCCCGTATCGATACAACCAGTTCGGAGCCGCAGTAGGTGGCCCGTTAGTTCTGCCGAAGATTCTTTCCGCGGAAAAACGCTGGTATTTCTTCGCCTATTACGAAGGCATTCGGATCCGGCAGAACACAAACGTTGTCGCGCTTGTACCGACAGCCGCAGAGCTCGCGGGGAACTTCTCAGGAGATCCCGTGATCTACAATCCGTATTCGACCACCACCTTGCCGGACGGGACGCAAACGAGAACTCCCTTCCCGAACAATCAAATCCCCCCCGACCTCCTGAATCAATCGGCGTTGACGATCGCAAAAGCGCTCTATCCTGCGCCTAACCTCGCGCCAGGGGTTATCCCGGGCAGCAATTACCTGGCGGGTCTACCCTCCCCCACCAATGGCAACCAGTGGAGCGGCCGCATCGATCATCAATTCGGCTCCAGGGATTACTTCTTTGTGCGCTACAGTCAAGCCAACAATCCCAGTGAGACCTATGCCTTGCCCGCTCTGCCGTCGGCCAGCTACGCGCGTTACACGAACATCGCCGTGAGCGATACGCATACCTTTACTCCGACATTCGTGGTAACAGGAAGATTTGGCCTGGAAAGGATTAACGACGGCACCGACACCCTGGGCGACCACTCGCTCGCAACCCAGGCGGGCACCATCGATGCCTTTCCCGCCTGGCACGGGATTGACCAAATTCCTCCTATCCTTATTACGAATTATCCAGGACTCAGCCAGAGCAACGGGTTCTATGGTCCGCAGTACTTTATTGAAGAGATGGGCGACGCAAGCAAGACGCTAGGCCGTCATACCATTCAATTTGGCGGGGCAATCATGCGCACTTCGTTCAAGACCGATAACGCCACCGGTACACAAGAGAATTTCGTCAGTACCCAGACGTCAAACTTTGCATCCGGAACCGGCGACGCATTGGCCTCCTACCTGCTCGGTACGCCGGATGCGGCGGGGAGAGTTGTCGGCAGCACGGAAGGCAACATGCTTGGCTACGCCTATGCTTCTTACGTGCAGGATGACTGGCGTCTCAATCCGAAACTGACCCTCAACCTGGGCTTTCGTTATGATTACGCCCATCCGCTGGTCAATCAGTTAGGCAGTGGGACCTTTATATTTGCGACCGGCCAGTACGTTTGGGACAAGAGGAATCCCATCACAGGAGCGGCGCCAAACATCCGGGCAGGGCTCATTCCGCCCGACCATAACAACTTCCAGCCTCGCGTGGGCGTTGCCTACGGCGTCAATGACCGGACGGTCTTTCGCGCATCCTACGGAATTTTCGCTGATGTATTCGGGCCGAATTATGCCCAGACGCAGCAAGGAAACCGAGGCGACTGGCCGTTCTCGTTCCCGCAGACGGTATCGGGTCTGAACTCTGGTGTACCGAATGCGTTTCTCGCCAATCCATTTCCCGGGCCTGCCGAAGGTTCGGCGACTCCGCTTGGCTGCGAACAGTGCCTGGATGCCTATGGGCCGGAGTCCCGAACACCTTATGTTCAGGAGTGGACCGCGTCTATGCAAAGAACGCTATCGCCCTCCATGATGTTTGAATTGACCTACTTTGGTGCGCACGGCATTAAGCTTGGCTCGCAGATCGTAGACAATACGGCTACGGTTCCCGGCCCCGGACCGATTACCGCGCGCCAGGTCTATCCGGACTTCCCGGTCTTTGTCGACAATGGTTTCAACAGGTTTGCCAGCCACTACAATGCACTGAATGTTAAGTTTGAGAAACGATACTCGAAGGGATTGACCCTGGCAGCGAATTACACGTGGTCGAAAAATATCGACTACGTTGACTCGCTCGTCAATGAAGGTTACCCCTTTGCGAGCCCAACCAGGTTTAACGTTGCGCAACAAAAGGGTCCGGCGGGCTTCGATCTGCCGCAACGATTTGTTGTGAGCTATGTGTATGAGCTACCCGTCAAGTTAAAGAACAAACCGGCCAATGCGGTGTTAGGAGGATGGTCGGTCGCGGGGATCACGCAGCTTGACAACGGCCTGCCGTTCGCGACTCTTCTCAGCACCGACAATGAAAACATCGGTTCGATCTCTGGACGGCTGCCTGAATTTTCAAACTTTACGGCTGGCGCCAATCCGGCCCTGGCGAAGCGTACGATCAACCAGTGGTTTAATACCACGGCTTTCCCGGTGCCGGCCCCTTACACCGTGGGCAATGCACCGCGAAACCTGGCACGGGGGCAGGGGCTGAGAACTTCCGATTTCTCCTTCTACAAGCAATTCGATCTGGGCGAGCGCGCTCGCTTCGAGCTGCGAGGAGAATTTTATAATCTCTTCAACGAAACTACATTCGGGACGCCGAACGATCTGGCGGATACTCCTCAATTTGGAACCGTCTCTTCGACTCGCCTCAGCGGAAGGACGACTCAAGTCGCGGCCAAGGTTCATTGGTGACGCTTTGGCGCTCTTACCTTGTATTTGCCTGCAGGCGGCCTCGCTCAGGGAAGGGCCGCCTCTCTTATCAGAGGCGCCTCGAGCGCTCTGGTATGATGCAGCGAACGCGGCGCATGTTAGGACTCTGAGGAAGTCTAATTCTTGCGCTTAGCTTGAAAAGAGAGGAGTGAGAGCGATGTGGCCACAGGCCCCGGCGTTCAAGGGCCGACCGAAAACTATCAGGAAATGCTGCTGGTGTGGTTGTCTCCTGTTCGCGCTGGTGAATCGCTCATTGTTCGCGGACACCGGCGAGCGGGTACAAGACCTGATGGAGCGCGCGCAAGCGGCACAGCAATCATCCAACTACGACGAAGCCAGTGCGGACTATCGAGAGATCATCAAGTTGAAGCCGGGCTGGGCCCCTGCCGAGTTCAATCTGGGGATGATGTACTTCTTGCAGAAGAATTATCCGGATGCTTTGGATCTCTTCAATGTGTCCCTCCAGCATCAGCAACCCGTGATGGCTGCGTATTTGTTCCGCGGTATCGCCTACTTCAATACCGGGCAGAACGAGAGAGCGTTAAAGTCGCTGCTGAAGTATCAGGAGCTTCGCCCCAACGATACTCAGATCCACACCTTTCTGGCCGGAGTGTATTTCTCCTTGGGTGACTACGGACATGCGGCTTCCAGTTACTTGCGGCAAATTGAATTGACCCCGGCGGAAGGGGGCAACTATTACCATTTAGGCGAGTGCTATCTGAGCCTGGCACGGGAACAGATTAAAAGGCTGAATGAATCTCCCCATGGGAAATACTTTGTCTGGCTTATTGCCGCGGAGGCCCACGGACGCGACGGCGGACCTGCCGCCGCAGAAACATATATAACCAAGGCAGTCGCCCTGGACCCGAAATCGCCTGAGGCGTTTATCGCTCAAGGCCAGATTCGATTGAGCAGTCGCGCGGCATCGGAAGCAAGGCAGAGTTTTGCGGAAGCACTCAAGCGGGGACCAACAAATTGCCGGGCGGCCGAAGGAATGGTCGAAAGTGATGTGGCCCTGGGAGATATGGATCAAGCCATCGCCTCTCTCACCGGCGCTCGAGGCCCGGCAAGCCTGTGCCGGGGCTATCTTCTGGTCCCAAATCTGGGACTGTCTGCCCAAGAGTACAGCCAACGAATCAACGCCCTCGGGGAAAGCCCCAAATCAACCACCTCGAAGAAGTTCGTCGAGCTGGAGATAGACAGCTGGGAGCACCGCAACGTAGGCACATCAGGAGATCTACGCTGTGAATCGTCGTTATCCTACAACGCTCACAAAGTGGATCCCCTGCTGAGCCGCGCGAGTTGTCTCGAAGAGCAGGGGAAAATGCGAGAAGCAACCGAGGGGGCATTAGAGCTTGCAACCCGAGAAATAAGCGATCCCAGTGTAGCGTACCGGCTGTTTGGACTGTACATGCGTTTGTCTCAGCGAAGTATTGCAAAGCTGGCTGAGCTTTCGGCCGATTCTGCCTACATAACCTTCATGAACGCCCAGGTGTTGGAACAACAGGGCAAGTTGCAGGAGGCAGAGGCAGAGTATGGCAAGGCCATATCCCAGCCCGATGCCGGCCCCGAAGTACTGGTCGCGTATGCCCGTCTGCTGTGCACGGAGAGTCGCTTGAATGAGGCGATTCCAATCCTGAATCATGCCCTGAAAATCGATCCCCTGGACCAATCCGCGAATGCACTCCTGGGTGAAGTCTACTTCGAGCAGAACCGTTCTGATGCAGCGATAAGGCCGCTGCAAGTCGCGGTTCGACTTGCGCCCGGCGAAGATCAGTC
>DASRRN010000747.1:0-4107 GCA_035695685.1 Acidobacteriaceae bacterium
TTCGATAACGCGGCCAATGCAAAGCAGAGCGCGGCGATCGAGATGCGGGAGTCTTGGCCGGGCAGATAGAAGACGAGTCCCCACAGAGTCAGCGCGGCGGCGAAGAGATCGGCATGCGCGAGCGTGCTCTGCGCAAACCAGACCGGATAGAGCGCCGTGAGCAGCGTGGTTGCCGCGGCGACAGAGGTCTGGCCGGTGACCCGCTGGGCGAGGCGGTAGACCCCGAGCAACGCGAAAGAGGCGACGATCAGCTCGGCCAGGCGCGTGGTCAGCGGACTGAAGCCGGAAATCTTCCACCAGAGCGCGAGGTAGAGCGAAGGCAGCGGCGGATGCGCATTGGAGAGCGTGCTGTAGGGAATGAGCGCGCCGGTGCGGAAGAGGTCGTAAGCGGCGGGAATGTAATAGCCGGCCTCGTCCCAGTAGTAGGGCAGGTGAAGCAAGGCGAAATGCGAGAGATAGAGCGCAACAAAGATCAGAGGAAAGACCAGCCACAGGGGGAAGTGCTGATCTTTCCTCTGATCGGACGGTTGCCGCGCGGAAGATCGGAGGAAGGAGACGATTGCTGCCTCCGCGGAGAGAGATTCCGCATCGCGAAACTAGTTGAGCGGACGCTGTGAGGAGACGGTGGGGACGGGTTCCAGCGAAATCGAACCGAAGGCCTGCTCATACTGCGCCAGGTTCTGACCGAGCACGTTGAAAAGCGCCTTGGCCTGCTGCGGACTGAGATAGATGCCCTGGAAGCCGCGGATGGTGACCTGGTCGGGCGAATCCTGGTGCGCCGTGCCGAAGGAGAGGAAGAAGTCCCACACGCTGGCGCGTACCTGCACGCTGTTGGCATAGCCTTCGCGGTAATCGGGGGCTTCCGTGACGGTGATTCGGGGCTGATTGTTGGGTTGATGGATGTCTGCCATGCTTGTGCTCGTTTACTCTGCCTCGATAGGAATTCAGGAGCTACAGGAGATCTGGCGCAAGCGCGTATGAACCGACCTGCCCTGCTGGAATCCTGCGTTTACGGTGACGAAAGCGCCGATCCGGCCAGATCAGGCAGGACGGGCTTGAATCCCTCCTCAGTATAGGGGATGAGGGTGAGCATTCATCGTTGAGCGCGTCGCGGCCGATGTCGCCGGGTGAAGAACGTTTCCGGCGTCATGGAATCCCGTGCGTGACCGAAAGGTGGTATGGCCGTGCACTCGATTGTGAATCATCGCGAGTTCGCTGCTACGGTCGCGTAAGAAGGAAGCGATTCACGGAGCATTTTGTGGCGGTGGCAGTCAAATAATTACATAGTTGTAAGTCTGCAACTAACACAAAATAGGGAGTTTACCTCCCCTCACTTATCTGTACTATCACTTTACTGAATCACCTATGACATGCCCCCGAACGTCACGTTACCGGGGCACACAGAGTGACACTGCATCCCTGCACGCTGGAATGCAGATCTCCTCAACCCACTCGCTGGGGGTGCTGGACTCCGGTCCAGTCCGTGGGCGAGCTGCGGCATGAAGAGCCATTGCACCCACTGCCGAAGCGACACGCAATGTTGAGACATAAATCCCCCTGCAGGAGATCTACATGCAGTTCGTCCCCAGAACCTGTTCCGCGCGTCTCTTCGTCTCAATTCTCGCAGTGCTTTCCGGAGCCGCCTCTGCGCAGGCAGTCTTCGCTTCGAACATTACAGTGGCCAGTCCGACGAATGGGGCAACGACCACCTCACCGGTCTTGATCAAGGCTCATAACATCGGTTGCAACGGGGTTGCGCCCACGGCCTTCGGCTTTTCAATCGACAACAGCAGTACGACCAACTGGGGCGCAACGGCATACGACATCGACGTGGCGAACCAAGCGATTTCGGCCGGCAAACACGCCATTCACTTCAAGGCATGGGCAAACGGGCAGCTTTGTCCGACGGTCACCAGCAACATTACAGTGAGCGGATCCTCTTCATCGGGATCGAGCAGCTCGTCGGGCTCGGCCTCATCGGGCAGCACCTCCCCCAGCATTCCTTCGAACGCGGTTGCATCTGCGGACCTGGATACCCTCAGCAACTGGCAAAGCGAGCATGACTCGGGCACGCCGGGAAGCTCCTACGGTTCGACAGTGTTTCCGGCAACGACGCCTGTCTATGACAATGCGCGCGAGTTTTACATGACGTATTCGAACGGTGGCGGCGAGCGCTGGCACAACTCCTTTGCCAAGGACTCATCGGCGACCCACTTCGTCATGGATACGTACGTATATGTCAAGAATCCGTCCACGCTGGCCAACCTGGAACTGGACCTGAACCAGGTGATACCGAACGGTAAGACGGTGATCTACGGCACGCAGTGCTCTACTTATTCGAAGAGCTGGGAGTGGACCTACTATACGAGCAACTACCACTGGCACTCTTCGAATATCCCCTGCGATCCGCGGAGCTGGTCTGCCAACACCTGGCACCATATCCAGGTGGGCTTCCATCGCGATAGCAACGGAGTGGTCACGCATGACTGGGTGAACTTCGACGGCAAGCAGAGCTCGTTTTCCGGCGCCACGGCCAACGCAGCCAAATCAATGGGCTGGGCAAGCAAAACGCTGCTGATGAATGTGCAGCTGGATGGCTATAAGTCGGGTGGCTCAGTCACAACCTACTTGCACAAGACGACCTACTACCGGTGGTAGAAAGCCCGGCCGGAGACGGCCGAGAGAAATCCAAAGATCCTTGCTCGTGTCACTTCTTGAGGCTGGTTCCAGATGGAGCCAGCCTATTTTTTGATATCCGGACTGCAGAGGAATCGGCACGTATCGCGCGTGCCTGTAGGAAGATGGTGCGAAAGGGGGGACTTGAACCCCCACGGGTTTCCCCGCCAGATCCTAAGTCTGGTGCGTCTGCCAATTCCGCCACTTTCGCGTGTTCATAAGTCTATTTCTTGAAACCTATTCGACGCATTCAGAGTAACACCGGCCATCACCGACCTGGCGCGGCTTGCACTCTTCCGAACGGCTCACGCAAGCTTCTTCAGCTCCGGATACTTTGCGTAGATACGCCGCTGATCTTCAGAAGCAAGTTGTGCCAGCCGGATCGGCTTATCCTGCGGTCGTGTGCCTTTTTGGTTCAGCGCGTTCATCAGGCTCCATTCCCGCTGCAATCCCTTGGGTTCGCTCGCGGGCAGATCGTATCGGGTGAAGTCGATCACCATGACAGGACTGTCTGTTGTCCAATTGTTGAGCAGTGCCAGCCGAAACTCCTGGTTCATGAACCATCGAATTTCCAGATCCTTCTCTGAGCCGGGTGCTCCGGTCCCTTTGGCATCGAATCGGTAGTTGAGCAAGTGATTGTTGGGGGTGTGCTTGCGCCACTCCATGCCAAACGCGCCTTCCGTCAGAACCTGTGTGTCCGGCCAGCGTTCCCTTACGGCCTGCAGCCACCAGGTGAGGTCTTTATCGTGGCCAATCGATACCTCCCAGATTGCCGTCACCCAGCCGAATCCGTTCAGCGCGTAGCCCTGGTCGAAGTGCATGGCGGTGGTAGCCATCATCTCTTTGCGGCCCGCCGCTTCTCCAAGATTTCCTACAGTCTCGATTGGGCCAACGCCCATGCGGCTATTGAAGCCTCCCTCGAAACCGTTCCGGCGGGCGGCCAGAAAATCGCAGGTCCACCCGTCGAGGCAAACGCAGTCGATAAAATCCGCCGGTCCCTGAGCCGGCTTCAAGTAGTGCTCGCGACTGGGGTAGTAGGGATAGCAGATGCCGCCGTCGCCATCGCCGTTGTCGATACCATGCTGGCTCCAGATCTGGCCCTGGCAAACATGAATGCCCTCGTTGGTGGCAAGGAACCGCTGGTTCTCCGCATCCATAAAGCCCGCAACCAGGCACTGCGGACGATATCCGTTGCCCACCATCTGCGAGATCAATTGAAGCGCCTTATGAATCGTCGCCCGGTTGTGTTCGCGGGTGTCAAACATGGGCGCGAAATAGCCGCCGGGAATAAAGGTGATCTCGTCGCCATATTTGTCGTGGTAAGAAGCGAGCAGGCGCCGCGCATCCTTGTACTGCTGCCGTGTGTCATTCAGCGCCAGCCAACTGATGGCCCAGGTCATTTTCCCGTCAGGACAGCCGCGCGCAAATGCT
>DASRRN010000748.1:0-3414 GCA_035695685.1 Acidobacteriaceae bacterium
CTACTTGTCCTACCCATGCCGTTCGTACCCTTTCCAACACCGAAGCCCGCACCTGGCGGACCGCCACGGTTTTTCCCCGGGGCCGAGAGCAAAAAAGGTAGCGTCTTGCTATGTACGGCGGCCACATCTACATCCTGGGCATCCATACAGGCACGCTTTAGCTTGGCGTCACCAACAACCTGTATTTTCGCGTTAAGCAGCATAAGGAGCCGAAGGGGAGAATCGTGTTCTCCGGTCTGGGTGGTCGAAAAGGTGCGAACAGCATCGACAAGATAAGCATCGTTGGAGTCCTTCGACTCCGCGCCCCAAACGCTGTTCACCCGATAAATCTGTGAGGCGCTGCGCTCAGGATGACGATTTTGTGGGAGTTTTGAAGAAGAGCATCCCGTAGGTTAGCGCTTATGGGCCTGTGGCCCACCAAGCTGATGAAAATCAGCTGTGGCGCTTGCCTATGAGTGCAATTGAGAAAGTTTCTGCTTGCACTCCGTAACGCCTGCCTCCACATTGCACTTCGCATACAGCGCGCCCGCCTGTTCGAAGAGCGATCGTGAGGCATCCACCTTACCCGATGATTCGCTCACCAAAGCTAGTCCTCGCAGGGTATTTGCCAGGTCAAGCTCGGCCTCTTCACCCTGCTGTCGGTAGATCCCAGCAGCTTCCAGGTAGAGTGGTTCGGCCTCCGCAGACAGGCCTGCTTCGCGGAGTATGTCTGCCTCATGCCGGAGCGCATACGCCAGTCTCGCCGGCGGTCCGATTTCCCGGTACAGCACGACTGCATTGGCATAGTGGTGACGCGCCGCCTCCAGATTTCCGATACCACGCTCAGCCTGTCCTAAACCGCAAAGCGCCTCGGCCAGATCAGGCCGATCCGCCTCCTCCGAAGCACTACGCACCGCCTTGAAGAAAATCGCGCGTGCATCCGCCAGGCGACCTTCTCTGCGCGCCTGGTAACCCCGCGCAAACTGCTCTTTGAAGGTTTCCGTCATCGTACCGTAGCTTAGCATTTTAGAGCATGTCCTTCGGCCCGATGTCGCCCGCACCGCCACGAAAACCTTTCCTTCCTGAAGCAATGCGCCTCCACCGTGCATCTAACACCGCGGATATTCCATAAAGAGGCCCATCGTGCCAGTCATTCGAACCTGTACTCAGTGCAACCAAAAGAACCGTGTCACCGCCGGGCACCTCGCCAGCACCGGCCGGTGCGGCGCCTGCAAAGCTACGCTCGCTCCCGTCGCAGAACCATTAGCAGCGGATCCGGCTCTCTTCGACGAAATCCTGAACAACGCGACGGTTCCCGTGCTGGTGGATTTCTGGGCAGAGTGGTGTGGGCCCTGCCGCTCCGCTGCACCTGAGGTCGCGCGCACCGCGCAGGACATGGCAGGAAAAGCCATCGTCCTCAAAGTCGACACCGAGGCCCACCCTGAATTAGCAGCGCGCTTCGATGTCCGCGGCATCCCCAACTTCGTCGTTCTTGCCGGAGGCCGCCCGGTATTTCAACAAGCCGGTCTCGTGGGCCATGAACAAATGGAACAATGGCTCCGCTCGGCCGCGGCCTAGACGAAATCTCAAGCGGATTTGTACCGCAGGCGTGCCAGGCAAACGTCAGGATGGTTCAGAATTACTCTGGAAGTATGAGCAACCTCTCTCCGTCCGATTTCGCTGATCTCCAGGCCGCAGTCGTAAAACTCGAATCCCAGAGGTTCGCCATGAAGGTCGCCTCCAAGGTTGGCATGCCGGTCGAGGCCCTGCTGCATCGGCTGCCAGGCCCCGCGCAATCGGCCATACGAATCACCGTCGACAAAGCCCTGGAGCAGTGTTTGCGTATCGCGGTCAAAGCCCACAAAGCAAAACCGACCGCCCTGATCTACAAACGCTCCCACACCGCCGCTGCCGCCGTCACTGGCGCGGTCGGCGGCTTCTTTGGGCTGCCGGGTTTGCTGGTCGAGCTTCCGGTCACCACCACCCTGATGCTGCACTCCATCGTTGAGATTGCCCGTAGCCAGGGGGAGGACCTCCTCAACCCGGAAGCCGGCCTGGCTTGCCTCGAGGTCTTCGCCCTGGGCCCCGAAGACGCGCATGGAGATGCGAAGGAAAGCGCATACTACGCAACCCGGGCTGCATTGGCGCAGGTCACGCGGGAAGCCGTCTCCTATGTCACCCAAAAAGGAATGGCCAAAGAGAGCGCACCGGCCCTCATCTCCTTTCTGGGCAAGATCGCATCGCGATTTGGCCTTGAGGTAAGTGAGAAAGTAGCTGCCGAACTTGTCCCAATCGCTGGCGCAGTCGGCGGCCTCACCCTCAACATCATGTTTAGCCACCACTTTCAAAGCCTTGCAGAAGGGCATTTCACGGTTCGCCGTCTTGAACGCAAATATGGCAGCCAGGCGGTTCGTCAGGATTACGAACTTGCCCATTCTCTCCCTTCAAAAACCTCCGCAAAAAAGCTAGGCCCATTCACGGGATGAGCCCGTCTCGGTCCAACGCCCTCCAGTTGACCACCATGGTGCGCCTTCAGCAGAGCTTTTTCCCTTTCCCCGGCCATTGCCGATATCGCTGATAAAAACAGTAACGTGAGAGTCAGAAGGGGAAAGCAACGGTGATCGCCAGGGTGCCTGACCGCAAGACAATACGATTGTTCGGCTGGCTTTTGAGTTTTCCACTCTTCCTGGCTGGGACCGTGCTGATATCGCCGATCATGGCGCAACAATCGGACCTGCCCGACACGCAGAAGAATCCCTTTGCCGGGGACCCAGCCGCCATCGCCGCCGGTAAAACGCTCTATGCGGAAACTTGCCAATCCTGCCATGGAGGGGAGGCTCGGGGTGATCGCGGTCCGGCCCTGGCGTCGGGAAACTTCACTCATGGCAGCGAAGACACTGACTTGTTTCGCACCATCCGCGCCGGCGTGCCCGGCTCGCAGATGCCCGCATTTGCCCTCCTGCCCGCGGACAATGTCTGGCGCATCATTACCTATCTCCGCAGCCTCAACACCAACCACGCTGCCGACGGCGAGACCGTAGCCGGCGATGCCGCCACAGGCCAGCAGATCTTCTGGGGCAAGGGCGGCTGCGGCCGGTGTCACGAAGTGAACGCCCGTGGCTCGGCGATTGGAGCCGACCTCTCCGACGCCGGAAAAAATTCCGCAGACTACCTGCATCGCATGATCATGAATCCCAATGCTCCCGCCGCCGCAGCACAACGCTGGTTCAGACCAGGCGGCGTGCGGGTAAAGACCCGCGCCGGCGAAGAGGTCGTCGGCATCCAGCGCGCTGAAGATAATTACACCGTGATCATGACCGACTTGAACGGCCAACTGCGCCGCTTCGACCGGAAAGACCTTCTCGCCGAGCAAGTCGAGCCTAAGTCGCTGATGCCTGATAACTACAGTCAGCTGCTCTCCCCAACGGAAATTCA
>DASRRN010000749.1:0-10045 GCA_035695685.1 Acidobacteriaceae bacterium
CGGTAATGCCGCTCCGCGGCGGCCCGCAATCCTGCCTCCTGGGCGGAAAGAGCGGCGCCGTATTCTGCTCTGAGGCGTCCAGGGGTGGATTTCAGGGCCGATTCATAGGCCGTCAGCGCGAGCTTCGGCTGCTTTGCCAAAAGCAACATATCACCCAGCATCTCCGGCGCGGGAGCGATGGAGCCTGGACTGACAGGCGATTTTTCGGTTGCGTCTTCCATCGCTGCGGCAGTTCTCATCTCTTGCACGGCCGCATCGTGATTACCATCTGCCCACTTGATCCAGGCGCTCACAATCTTCGATTGAACATTCACCTGTTCCGCATCGCCGTCGCCGCTCTGCGCGAGTGCGTCGCGCAAGGAAAGCAGCGGTTGCATTGCTGCCTGCGCCGCCTTAATGTCCCCGAGCCTCGATGCGCCAAGCGCGCGGGCGAAATAAAGAGTCGCCTGAGTCGACGCATATACGTCCCCGGGGGAGGTTTGTGGAGGCAAGGGAAGGGCCGCGGCAACGTCCCACTGCTGACGCTCGATCCAATACCGGGCTGGTATCGCAGCTGTCGCGTATCCCCCGGCATAGCGGGCCGCATCGCCCGGTTCGACAACCGGAAGTTGTTGGGTCAGTCTGCGGGCTTCCTTTATGCGCCCGGTTTGCAGATACGCATAGACCAGGTAATCCAGAGCGTGTAACTCGTCGCCAGCCAGCTTCTGTTTGCGCGCGCTGTCGGCCGAGGCGAGGTTTGAGGCAATGGAGTCGTCCCATAAACCGAGCCTTGTAAAAATGTGAGAGGGCATATGCAGGGCGTGAGGCGAGTCAGGGGCAACCTGGGAATAGTGCTTCGCCGCATCCAAAGCCAGCTGAGCCAGTACCGGATTATCGTCGGCATGGATGATGTAGTGCGCGACGCCCGGATGTCGCGGCTGCTGAAGGATGATCGGTTCGAGAATTAGGGTCGCCTTCTTCTGATTCGCATAAGTCTTGTCATTGAGCGGAGCATTCGCGATCAAAGACAGGGCATAAAAGATGGCAGCTTCGCTGTCCTGCGGATACCGGCTGTGCAGCGACTCCATCGCAGTCTCATACCGTTTGGCGCGGATACTGTGACTTTCTGAGCCGGCATTCTGATAGAAACCCTTAATAGCGCCCAAATAGTCGCGTTCCCTTTGAGTCTTCGGTCCCATCGACAGACCTTCTTGAGCGGCTTCGAGGCCGATCCTTAGATCGTCCTTAGTCGGCGGATCCCACAACTGGCGGTAGTGGCTCATCGCAATGCCCCACTCTGCCATGCTGCAACTGGGATCTGTGCTCAAGACGTGAGCAAACAACTGCGCTGACTTCCCATAGCCAAAGGAATGTAAAGTCGCAACCGCCAGATCGAATTCGTCGCGCAGCTCAGGACTGCATGACGTGTCGAAGTGGACTGTTCCCATCCGGTCCGGCTGGTGCGATGCATGATCATGCTGCGGTGCACATTCTACCCAGGCTGGTGTGAATACCAAGAAGGCCAGGAACCATGCGAAAACCAAGCGCAGCATAACCCGTGCCTCCTCAATCCATGGATCATAGTACCCGGTCTCACGCTGGTCGTCGCCGTCGCAATCTAACGCTGCGGTGCAGCGCGCATAGATTTCCTGTTTTCCAAGCAGCAGATGGACGTTTCTCCGCATCAGCGTATTTATGATCCGCAAACTTAAATCCGGCGAATATCGTCTGTATTCACGAAAGAAAAGCGAATCCACAGGAAAACGACGTAATCTGGGCACGTTCGCCACGCTTGAGAAAGCAAAGCAGCATGAGCGCGAGGTGCAGTACTTTAAGAAGCATTGAGGAGCATCTGTTCGAGACTTCGATTTCCCTTAAGGGCACGCGTGCGCCAGCACAGCTCCAGTCGAGACGCCTATGTCCGACGGGAAATTGCAGCGATTAGTTCCATACCAGGGTTGCAATAGAGTTTTCCTTCATGGGGATGGCGGCAGACTTCAATCCCCGGTAGACCTGAATGGCTCTTGCGCTACCCGTGTTGGTGAGAATGAGGGCTTTCTCTCCCCCGGGATTTTCGACCGCGACGTGACCAAGGTTAACCGCCTCGCTCTGACTCTCGAAACGTCGAGCACCACGCTTCATGCTCTTCGAGAAATGCGTCAGAGCCCAATACTGGCCGCTACGAATCACCTCCTGCGTATGTGCTTTGATGATTACAATTCCACCACAGGGATAGGGTCCGATGTTGGGCTTACCGTGCTCGTCTGTCGCAACGTTCCAAGCCACCGCGGATCGGCAGCCGTTGTTTAGTACGTCGGTATAGGTGGTGCTCCATTTCGCCCAGTCGTCCTTATAGTGAGGATCGTTGTAATCAGTGCTGCCCTCGGTGAAATACATCTCCACCTCGGGATGTGCTGCCTGCACCTTGCTCATCATGTTCGGCACCCCTACATAACCGTGCCAGGCAACTGCATTCACATATCTCCTGAAGTCAGGATTATCGAGCTCGGAAATCACTCGGCCCCAGTAAACATAGTTGTGGTCCAGGATCCATATTTTCGTGGTCGTAGCTGTCTTCTCGAACAGCGGTCCTATGTGGTCGGTGATGAACTCTGTTTCGCACTCCTGTGACCAGGTGCATGCCGGCATCTGGCCATGTTGATCGGTATCAATCTCGTTTTGCGTCGTGATTGCCTGGATAGGCACGCCCGCTGTGGCATAGGCCCGTATGAACTTCAACATGTACTGCGCATAGGACGACAGATACTGACGACTCATCGAGCCGCCCAGCATCGATTTATTCCACTTCATCCATCCCGGTGGACTCCAGGGTGAGGAAAAATAAAAGACTTCGGGATTCATCTCCCGCACCCGGCGCAGAATAGGCAAAATATACGCGCGGTCATGATCGATGGAGAAACGCTTCAACTCAGGATCGGCTTCTCCTTCGTCATAGCTATAGACCTCGGCAGCCGAGTCGGCGGCGCCCATACATGTTCGGTTGACATTGAGGTTCATCCCCGACGGATGAAAAAGATCGTGCAGAAATTCTTCCCTCCGTTCTCGACCTAGCTGGCTGATCTGAAAACATGCGGCGTCCGAAAAGCATCCGCCAAAGCCGAGAATGTCTTGAAATTGATTGCCGGTGACAAGGCGCACGGAGTCTGGACCGGGCGTTTCAGAAGCAGGTTGCCACGGAACTCTTTCACCGGCAGCGAAACGTTCTCCGTCGTTCGTGACCCAAACAGAAATGTCCGACTTGGGAGGAAGGGTATTGGCGGTGGTCGCGTCTTCGGCGCCGAACGAAGAGGCGGCCGTGCTGAGCGTGCCCGCCGCAAAGGCCGTTCGCTTGATAAATTCCCGCCGTGAACTTGAAGTGCTCATTCTCAAGACGACTCCTCTGCAGAAAGTGGTTCTATTACTCGAAGGGCCCAGTCTAAGTAATCAAAGCGATTAGTTAAAGAAAGCAATCATACCAAGCGACCGCTTAAACCGCTGCTGCAGATCGAAACTAGCGCGCGTATGAGCTAAGCACTCGATCAATGAACAGTGCCGGGTCACCGACCCTGAGGCCGCAACCTGCCATCAATTCTGCCCGAATCTCCGCAAACTCGGCTAACGCATCATATGCGCCTTGAAGCATGAAAAGTGCGTCGATTTCTGCTGCGGACCGCTCTGGAGGTATTCCACACGACCAAACAGAACAATTGTCTTAAAGATTTAAGTCAGCGAAATATCTTGACTTGGGTTGGTGACTCCACTATAAAACAGATGAAATAAGCGGTTAGATAATGTGCGTATTTTATGAAACAGTTCAAAGACGAGAGAGACTAGGAGGACAGTATGAAATGGCACCCAGAGATGTTCGGTCGGGCCTCGATGGCATTGCTTTCCCGGGTCCCCGTTTTGATGCTGATTTTCATACTGGCTATCGGCGGTGAAATGGCCCGTGCCAGCGTGACCGCAACCATCTCCGGTGTCGTGCGAGACCCAAGCGGCGCCGTGGTCCCTGGAGCGCAAGTGATTGCGAAAAATCGCGAAACCGGTACCTCCGTGACCATCCTCACGGACGCGCAGGGCTTTTACTCCCTGCAGGGATTGCCTGTGGACACCTACGATGTGGAAATAAACAAGTCGGGATTCAAGAGATCAGTCCAGTCGGGCCTGTCCCTTTCCGTCAACGATGTCCTGCAGCTCGACGTGGTGCTCGAGGTCGGAAGCGCGGAGGAGAAGATCACAGTTTCCGCGGACGCTCTGCACGTCGAAACCACCAGTAGCCAGATGGGCGAGGTGATCAGCGGCGAGACCATGACCGCCGTCCCGCTTGTATCCCGCAGCTACACTGACCTGCTGGCGCTTCAGCCCGGCGTTGCACCCACCTCTTCCGGCCTGGCGGGTGGGCAGGGAGGCAACTTCAGCGCTACGGGCTTTACCATCACTCCCATTTCCGGCAGCCTCAATGCCGGCAATCAATCGGTAAATGGCCAGCGAGAGGCTTCCAACGGCTTCCTGCTTAATGGAACCACGGTTCAGGAATTCGCTTTCTCTGGTACCGGAATCATCCCCAACCTCGATTCCATCGAAGAGTTCCGCATCCTTACCAACAACTTCGATGCCGAGTATGGAAACTACGCCGGCGGCCAGATCAACGTCATCACCAAGTCGGGTTCCAACCGATTTCACGGAAGCGTCTTTGAGTTTCTGAGGAACACCGACTTCGATGCCAAGAATTACTTTGCCAGCACACGCGATGATCATAAGGAGAACCAGTTCGGAGGCACCATCGGCGGTCCGATCAAGCGCGACAAGCTTTTCTTTTTCGGCGACTACCAGGGCGATCGCATCATCATCGGACAGAGCGCGCTGGGGCGAATCCCGGTGCCCTCGGATGCAGAACGCGCCGGAGATTTCTCCGACCCGGCCCTGGGGCTGGCTGGCAGCGTCAACGGACCTTTTTGGGCACAGCAGTTGTCAAGCAATCTCGGCTATACCGTAACCCAGGGAGAGCCCTACTATTTCGCCGGCTGTAACTCCGGGAACTGTGTTTTCCCAGGCGCACAGATACCCGCCAGCGTGATTACCGTGCCCTCGAAGAACCTGTTGGCTTACGTTCCCCCGGCAAACACAACGGATGGCGGAAACACCTACTTCACCCCTAACAGTCTTCCTCAGCGGCTGACCGACGACAAGACGAGTGGACGCATTGACTTCAATACCCGCGTGGGACTACTTACCGGCTACTACTTCTTCGATCAGTATGACCAGAACATTCCTAACGCCCTGCTGCCAGGGTTTGGCAGTGAAAACACGGGCCGTTCTCAGGTTGTAGATATCGCTGACACCAAAACATTAAGCACCGGCGCCATCAATGAGGTGCGCTTCGGTTTCACGCGGCTTAAATTTGAACTGCACGCCCCCTCTGGCGGCGAGGGTGTCACTCCTGGAACCCTGGGCTTCGCTTATGGTCCCGATACTTTGGGCATTTCGCCTTCGGTTCCCCAGTATGCTCACGTTCCAAATATGAATTTCAACACCTTCTCCTTTGGAGCGGCGGGAGCACCTCTGGGGATCACGGAGAACACAGCCCAGGTCATCGACAATTTCAGCAAGATCATCCACACCCACACCCTTACCTTTGGTGGACAGTTCCGCTACAACCAGCTGGTCGAGTACAACCTGGGATCAAACGGCAACTTCGGCTTCGATGGCAGCGAAACAGGAGTGGACTTTGCGGATTTCCTGATTGGTGCACCGACCTCCTACTCCCAGGGCCAGGGGTATCCTTCCTATGGACGATCGCGCTATATCGGCCTCTTCGCCCAGGACAGCTGGCGCGCCCGGCAAAATCTGACACTCAATTTCGGTCTCCGCTGGGATGTCAGCAGGCCGTGGTCGGAGTTGCACAACGAAATTGAAACCCTGGTGCCTGGACTCCAATCACAGGTCTTTCCCGGATCTCCTGTAGGCTGGGTCTTCCCCGGAGATCCGGGAGTACCGACGACGCTGGCTCCCACCCGTTACAACAATTTTGCCCCGCGCTTCGGACTCGCCTATTCGCCCTCGGCGCAGGGCGGCCTGATGAGAAAGCTGACCGGCGAACCGGGCCGGAGCAGTGTGCGCGCGGCCTGGGGTAGATTTTTCAGCACCTTCGAAGGAGCGACCAACTTTAACGAAATTGGCGATGCGCCATTCGGCAACTATTACGGTAGCCCGGTCCCGCCTGAATTCGTCACCCCGTTTGTAGATCGCGGTACCGGAAACGTAGAAGGGCAGCGCTTCCCGGTACCTCCTCCGCCCGCGAACTCCTCGCCTAGTCACCCGGACACTTCGATCAACTGGGCGAACTTCTTGCCCATCGGAACCTCTCCCGCCTTCTATTACAAGAACGTTTTGCCGTACGCGGAGGAATATGAGCTCTCCCTGCAGAGACAACTCGGTTCGTCGGTATTGGTTTCACTTAGTTATGTGGGCTCGCAGGGGCATCACCTTCTCTCCTCTCTTGAGGCCAACCCGGGGAATTCGGCGCAGTGCCTCAGTGTAAGTCAACTGACCGAGGTTGCTCCGGGTACCTCGACCTGCGGGCCAAACGGAGAGAACGGCGTGTACACCACTGCCGCGGGAGCCACCATCAACGGCACCCGCGGACCCTTCGGGCAGAACTTCACCAGCGAAGGCTACTTCATTACTTCGGGCAACTCCAATTACAACTCCTTGCAGGCGAGTGTGCGCCAACGGATATCTCATCTCACTTATCTGGCGGGATACACCTACTCCAAGTCGTTGGATAATGCATCTGGCTACGGCGAACAGATCAACCTGCTTAACCCCGGCCAGTATTCCCTCTCCTCCTTCAACGTCGCTCACAATTTTGTGATCAGCTATGATTATGAGCTTCCTGTCTATCTCCTTCCCGGGCCGTCAAGATTGGTAAAGGGATGGAAATTGAGTGGGATCACCAGGTTCTCGACCGGCAATCCAGTTACTCTTTACGAGGTGGATGATCGCTCGCTGTTGGGCACTGCCGGCGCCGGCGCCATCTCCATCCCAATCGACAGGCCGAACTTCACCAATGGTCCACTGAGCATCACCAATCCCCGTAAGGGCCAGCCTTACTTCAATACGGCGCTCTTTGCTCCGGAAGACCTGGGTCAGATCGGAAGTGCGAACCGGCGATTCTTTGCTGCCCCCGGGCTCAACAACTGGGATGCCGCACTCCTGAAAGACACGGCCATCAAGGAGGGGATGAACCTGGAGTTTCGGGCGGAGGCGTTCAATGCTTTCAACCACGCTCAATTCGGGCAGCCGGACGGAAACGTAAACAGCGGCACGTTCGGAATCATCAGTACCGCCAACTCACCGCGCATCATGCAGCTCTCTTTGAAGCTGCTATTTTAATCATGGTTTCCGCCCTCCGTGTTTAGCGGTCGCGCATGCACTCGATAGTGTGAGCGGCCGCTATGACGCCGCATATGAAGCAGGTCTTACCACCGCCCAGGTGGATTGGGTTGCGATCTATGGCGCCAGGACGATCACCTGGTCCTTCCCCGAGCAACCTGAGCCCGATCGCCTGATCGAGGGTCAACTCGTCTCGGCAGGGTTAGTGACACGAGATCAACTGGCTAACTTCGATGATAGTAGTCCCGCGTGGCAGAAATCCGGACGGATGCCGCGATCCAGATCCTTAACCGTTACAAACCCAATCTCCTACTACTCCATCTTCTGTGTCTAGACGATATCAACCATCAATACGGCCCGATGAGTATGGCCAGTCTTGAAGCCATGGCGTTTCTTGACGACCGGGTAAAGCAGATCGTCGACACGCTTCGCAGTTCCGGGCGTCCCTCCACTATCCTGGTTGTTTACGACCACGGATTTCGCAAGATCATGCATACCATCTATCCCAACGCCGTGTTGCGTCCCGAACCCTGTTCCCGTACGATTGAGCGAAAATTACGGATTTGCGCTTTCTTCTTGGGGAGAGCGCGCTCACTTGTCTATAGTAGGGGCGCGGAGGGTTGCTCTTTATGTCCCAGATTCCAATTGCTCCAGCCACACCCGTGGTGGTGGTTGGCTTCGATATGCCGTTTTGGCCGCTGGTCCGGTTCCTGATCAAGATTGCGATTGCATCTATTCCCGCTGGTATCGTAATTGCCTTCTTTTACATGGTGCTTGGCTGGATCTATGGCGCCATCCTGCTCGCCACGCATCACACCAACCTGTTGCGATAGAACCGGAAAAGACGATGAAACGATCCGTTATGCTCAGGCTAGCTTGCCTGTTTGCGCTTATCCTGGCACTGCATACCAGTGCCTTTGCGCAAGAGAATCCATACTTCAGCAACTGGCCTGTGGGCCTCTCTCCACAAGAGGTGGGCAAGCGGGTGGCCGAACATTTCGTCACCAGCCCGCACCAGTACGGCCCGACGATTCACTACTCCGAGGTGGCCACCTGGTACGGCGCGCTCACGTTTGCCTCTCTCACCCATGACGACGCCCTACGCACCGCGCTGATCCACAAGTTCGAGCCGCTTACGCCCGGCGGAGCGGAAGCGGCGCGCATCCCCGTGCGTCACCATGTGGATGACTCGATCTTTGGTGTGGTGCCGCTGGAGATCGCGATTCAAACTAAAGATCCGAAGTATCTTTCCATGGGAACGGGATGGGCCGATCGTCAATGGGAGAATCCGCGGCCGGATGGACTCTCGGCAGAAACACGCTTCTGGATCGACGACATGTATATGCTCACCATCCTGCAGCTGGAGGCGTACCGCGCAACCGGGGACAGGAAGTATCTCGATCGCGATGCGCTGGAGATGACGGCCTATCTCGATAAGCTGCAGCAACCCAATGGGCTTTTCTATCACGCGCCCGACGTGCCTTTCTACTGGGGCCGCGGTGACGGCTGGGTCGCCGCCGGCATGGCGGAGATGCTCCGTGACCTGCCCCAGGATCATCCGCAGCGTAAGCGCATCCTCCAGGCCTATCAGCTGATGATGGGTGCGCTGCTCAAGTACCAGGGTAAGGATGGCATGTGGCGGCAATTGATCGACCACGACGAGGCCTGGCCAGAGAGCTCAGGTTCGGCCATGTTTACCTTTGCTCTGATTACCGGGGTCAAAAACGGTTGGCTCGACGGCGCAACCTACGGGCCTGCCGCGCGAAGAGCCTGGATCGCGGTCACCGGCTACATCGACCAGAATGAAAATATAACCAGCGTTTGCCAAGGCACAGGAAAACAGAACAGTTACGAGTACTATATGGCGAGAAAGCGCATCACCGGCGACTTCCACGGACAAGCTCCTGTGTTATGGGCCGCCTCCGCGCTCCTCCGCTAGTCTGGTGGGTAACGGACCTGCAGCCCATCCCTGTGAGGAAATCGCCCAAGAAGGGCACTGGCTTCCGCCGTGCGTAATCCTAGGTGGCTGATGAGGGCTTTAGAGGGCGTGCCGTGGAGGGACCTGTTGTTTAGCTTCCCGTTCTCACGCACCTCCTCCCGCATTTACGGATGCAACGCTGCATTGCTATCTCGCCGCGCCTCGTGCAGCGTCTCGAAGAAGCGGACGACCGCTTCGAGGTCGCCCTCGGGCAGCGTTGCCAGCAGGCGGCGGGTCTCGTTTTCTACTCCTTCATACATCGCGGCAACTTTGCGCAAGCGAGCAGGGATAAGCATGATCAGCAAGCTCCGCCTGTCTTCAGGGTTGGGCTCGCGGCGGACATAACCGGCGTTCTCCAGTCTGTCGAGCGCAACCGTGATGCCGCCACTGCTTAGGCCCGTCCATTTGCCCAGGCGGCTGGGCGTGGAGGGTCCATACAGTTGCAGCATGTGCAGCATCTGCATGTCTGTCAGGCCAAGGCCGGCCTTTTCCGCGGCCTGCGTATTGAAGAAGATCGCTGCGGCAATGAATTTGCGAATTTCGAGCACCACGCGATCAGCGGTGGTGACCGGTGCCGGCACCCTGCTGAGGTCTGGTTTCGCGCCGCGAGATTTAGCTTTCATGAGGGTAGACATGGGAACTCTCTTATGGTTAACTGTCCGTGTATCTTAGTATATAAGATATATGGAGGAT
>DASRRN010000750.1:0-4502 GCA_035695685.1 Acidobacteriaceae bacterium
ACTAATCATCGTGGGTTTAGTGTGTGCGTGAGAACCGCGAATTTGCACTCTCCCCCGCAAGCAGACCCCTGGGTGCCCAGGCACCCAGGCATTTTCCTTGCAAAAATTGTGTCATCCCGACCGAAGCGTACCCAGATTTCCGTCGCTCGCGGCACTTGCAACAACCACGGTTGCGGCTTTCCGTAGAGAAAGGCGCACGAAATTTGCCAGCGCCACCAAGTCCTACAGGAAATCTGGGGGAAGCGAAGTGGAGGGACCTGCTGTTTCTCTTCCGGTTCTCACGCACACTCTCATAGAAGCCCCTGGGGCATGCCTTCCTGTCTGATCCGAGTTTTTCCGCAGCCTGCTACGAAATACACCGCTCTCCGCTTTGTCATCCCAAGCGACTTGCCTGCGGCAAGTTGAGAGAGGAGTGAACGGGAGCTCACCGCTTTTCAAACCGCAGTGCTCATGCTTTGTTGAGCCGTAAACAGCCCGCAAATTGTTGGACTTTAGAGTCTGCGTGAGAACCCAAAACGAGCCCTGCGTTTGGTGGGGGCCCCCTGCTTTAGCAGGGGGGAGCAACGCTTTCAGCGTTGCGCAAAGAAGTTCGACTTTGATCATGCGCTTTAGAACAGGGGGCGAAACCCGTCCCCTCAGCGGCTAAAGCCGGACCTGTTTTCAATCTTTTACGGACGGCCTGAAGGCCGTCCCCTTCAAAGAATTCGGTTTTTCCGCAGCCTGTTGAACCCCTACTTCAACCCATTAACCAGGTACAGCTCTGAGAGCAACCGCGTATACCCGTACACGTACGCCTTACCGTTCGCGCTGAAAAGAATGCCTGTCATGTCGCAAAGGCCGGTCTCGTCTGTAGGATTAATCTCCTTAAACATCTGCCTTTGCCCATTCTCAATATTCAAGCGATAGATTTTCACCGGCGCTTGCTTCCCGATGGACGCGTACACAAACCGTGGGTCGGATGTCCACGAGACCATCTCGCCCGGTAGTAAGCCGGGAATTGGACGCGGTGAGCCGCCATCCAATGGATACAATTGCACTTTCATGTCCATGACACTGGTGCCGGTCATCAACTGCCCATCCGGAGAAACCTGGCACCCGCTCACTCCCTCCTGGGTTATCGGGCGGGGCTTACCACCATCGATGTTCTGCAGGAAACAACGAGCCAGGTGCCCAGCTTCGTTCCCCGAGAAAAGAATCTGCTTGCCATCCGGCATCCAGTGGAGGCTATGCCTATACTGTTCAATATTCCCCCGATCCAGGTGCCTGATGGTGCCCGCCCCGGTCGGCAACAGCTCCAGCTGGGTATAAGAAACAGTGCTGAGTGCCCATTTTCCGTCCGGAGAGAAATCACCCGCCATGCCTTCGCCCAGTGGGATGGGCGGTGATCCTCGCAGGTCGCGCTCGGCGACGGTATAGGTCGGTCCACTCTCCTCCCCCTGTTCATCGAACAGCAGGGTGTTGCCGTCGCGAGAAATATCTACCGGCAGCGACCAGTCCAGCCATGACAAGTCCCGCTCCCTGGCCGCCCCGTTGGCCAAGCCCATTAGACCGGCCCGTTGCTCGTCCCGGGTCATGAGAACCCTGCCATCGGAAGAGATATCCTGCAGGGTCACCCCACCCGGGGCGCGGAAAGCCGGCCGCAGATTACCCGACAGGTCCACAGCGTAGATCCGGCGCTGCAGTCCCGCTTGCGTCGCGGAGAACCACACCTCTGAGCCGTTCGGCGACCATGCCAGCCCTTCCTCACTTTCCCATCCGGTCGAAAGAACCTTCTTTTGCCCCGCGAGGTCAACCATGGAAACGACCCCCCGGTCGTCTTCATGGGTACTGTGGTCGAGAAACGCGATTTGCCCGCCCTTGGGGGAAACCCGCATGTGGCTGATCCAGCCGTCGGTTTCGTAGATAACGTGCCCCATGGGGTATTCCAGACGCTGCTTGCCACCCACGTCGCGGACAATGGCCAGCGTCTTCCCATCCGGAGACCAGTCAGCTGCCTCGACGTTCTCCGCCATCAGGCGCGGGGTTCCCCCGGTGATTGGGACCTGGCCGAGCGTCCCTCGGAAAGTAAACATAAAATGAGTGTGCACCCCTTGCAGCACGGCCATTTCACCCGTGGAAGAAACAGCAAGTAGATTAGTCGCAGGAATTCCGATGCTCCGCGCCCCGGGAATTTTCAGGTCGGTCGAGAATATTTCAATTGGGTTGCCTTCCCAGGAAGCGCTATAGACCACATTGTGCCCGTCCGGTGCAAATCTGGCGGTGAAGACTGTCCCGTGTCGAACGGTCAGACGTTGAAAGTCTGGTGGTCGCGATCTCGCGGTGCGGCGCCCCAGCCAAGCCCCCACCCCAAGCAAAATTCCACAGACGACGATGGCTAGCAAGGCCGACCATGCCAACTTGCGTCGGCGGGATGGAACGGGAGGAGGGGCGGCCACGATCTCCGGCGCAGGAGCCGGAGGCACCTCGACCTGGGCGCCCTCGAGCCGGGCAACAAAGCGATAACCCCGGCGGGGCACAGTCTCTATAAAGGATGGATTATCGGCGCAGTCTCCGAGAGCCGTTCGCAGCTTCCCCACCGCGACATTCACGGCATGGTCGAAATCTCCGTATGTTTCTTCGGGCCAGATCCGGGTTTGCAGTTCCTCGCGGCTGACCAGATCGCCGGGACGCTCCAACAAAATCTGCAGCACTTTGAAGGGCTGGTCCTGCAGCTTGACGCGGTTACCTGATTTACGCACCTCTCCGGAATGGAGATCAGCCTCAAACGCCCCAAATCGAATCGTGCGGGATCCGTTTCGCGGCGGTGGTTCCCCGTTGATGGATGAGCCTAGCATCGTTACCCCGCTCCCTGTTGATGCCACAGTCAACCTGCGGTTTCAACTAGTTTACTCGGAGACCAAAGTCTCCAACACCTCTCCAACTTGTCTCCCGTTGCCTAACTCACCGTGGACCTACAAGTTAGCTGATGTGAATTGAGGTACCTGACCGCCCGTTCGAGCATGCCTCTTGAGTGAGGTGAAGCGCATGCGTGGTCACTCTCTTTTCTGCATTAGTCTTCTGTCGGTTCTGCTGGTGGCCGGTGAGCCACCCGCAAAGGGATATACGGATGGACAAGCGGTAAGGTTCGATCTCTATCGCGACTATTTGATCGTGGCCAAGGGTTCGGCCGGTCCGCTAAAAGGACTCCACTTCCTGTTAGATACCGGCGCAACCCCCACCGTCCTGGACCGGCCATTGGCACAAAAGCTTCATCTGGTAGAAATGCCCGCCAGCATCGCCGTCCTGGAGGGCAGCGTGCAAGCCGGCCAGGCGACCGTACCCAGCCTCCAGTTTGGCCCTCTTCGCCGCGACAATTTGAATGTCCTGATCGAAGATTTATCCTTCTTCCGAAAAGCTCTCCCGGTCCACATCGATGCGGTGGTGGGTCTGGACGTGCTAGGCCAAAGCGCCTTCGAAATCGACTACATCGCGCGTGAAATTCGTTTCGGTCCGCTTCCCTCTCTGGCAAATTCCCTGCCCTTGGAACTGAAAGCGGGACTCCCGATTGTCGGCGCTGAGATGAATCACCTCTCAGTGCACTTGCTCGTGGATACCGGGGCTTCTGCGCTCATCCTCTTCGAGCCACCCATAACCAGGCCGGCTTCGCCCATGAGGATCAGCGCTGACCGGTCCGCCAACACCATCGGCGAGTTCGAGCGGAAACAGGTTTGGCTGCCCAGCCTGAGAGTCGGCGAAACAGAGTTCGGTCGAAAGGCCGCCTTTCTCGTTCGCAACCGCGGGACGGCAAACCAGGATTTCGATGGATTGATGAGTCCGGCAGCCTTGGGCATCACCAAAGTCGGCATCGATCTGGGCCGCGGAGTGTTCGCCTTCAGCCGCTGAATGTATACCCTGATCACGCCGCGACCGTGTTCGAGGCGGCCCGTCTATCGTCTAATGAGAGATGGCGCCTGATCCAACCTCCGCGCAGTATGTTTCGCCCGCATCCAGCCGTCAGTTGCTCGCCCTTCTTGAGCAGCTGCCCGGAGAGCCTCAACAAGGGTTCTTTGGTCCCGGATCGGTCACCTGGCGGGTAAACCGCGAGTCCGTGGTCTTTCTCGGTGCGGGGCGCGCGGCGTTGCTGCAATTGGCTCACCCCTGGGTCGCGGCCGCATTGGCTCAGCATTCCAACCTTCTGCACGATGCGGTCGGACGTTTCCATTCCACGTTTCGTGTCATTTACACCATGCTGTTCGGTACCCGCACGCAAGCCCTCGAGGCCGCAAAGCATCTGTATCAGCGCCACACCAGTATCCGCGGCGAGCTCCCTCACGCGATCGGCGCCTACGCGCCGGGCGAGCACTATGAGGCGAATGAGGTTGCGGCGCTCCGCTGGGTGTATGCCACTTTGGTCGAGAGTGCGATGCTCGCTTACGAGTTTGTTCTGCCGCCGCTTTCCCCTGCCGATCGAGAACAGTACTACGCTGAGAGCAAACAAATGGCCGCCCTCTTCGGCATCCCCG
>DASRRN010000751.1:0-8040 GCA_035695685.1 Acidobacteriaceae bacterium
CTGCCAACAAGCATCGCCGGGGTCCTTCGACTCCGCGCCATAAAACCCTCTGTTATGCAATAGATCTGCGAGGCGCTTCGCTCAGGATGACGCCTTTCTGCAGGGGACTGAAAAACATCTGGTCGGGTGCAAAAAACACGAAAGGATCGAAAAGTAACAGGCTCCCGGGATGACAAGGTAGCTTGGAAATCAGACTCACCATTCCCAAACAGATTTGTCATCCCGCCTGCCCCGGCTTGCCGTGGGACCGGAGCGGTAGCGTAGTGGAGGGATCTGCGGTTTCTTTTCTCGCTTTGACGGCAAACTACGCGTAGCGAAACAGGGCCTTGAAGCCGTAATCCATGTGCTGCTGAATATGGCAGTGGAATAAGGACAAGCCTGGCTGGTTGGCAACAAAGTCCACTACAGCCCGGCCGTAATACGGAACTATGACCGTGTCTTTTATAATACCGCCCGTCTTGGTGCCATTCATCTCCACCAGCTCGAACTGGTGGCGATGCAGATGAAGAGGATGGGCATCATCCGTGCGGTTCCGGAACACCAGCCGATAGCGAGTTCCCTGCTTCAAGACGAACTCCCGCTCGTGGGGATACGGCTTTCCGTTTACCAGCCAGGTATTGAACTTGCCCGATCCGCCGGGAATTTTTTCGAAAACCATTTCTATGGTTTGGTCCGGCGGTACAGGGTTGTCGCTGATTTTGCCGAAAAGGGTGTAATCCCAGGCGGTTCGCGGAGCCACCCATTGGGGCTGCCGGTGTTGGTTTTCGTACTCCACGATGATACCGAGCCCGGTGTTGCGAATCCTCTCCTGCGTAGCGCCCAGGATCCATACCCCTGGCTGGTTCATCTCAACAATGGCATCCACTCGCTCCCCGGCGCCTAATAAAATTCCATCCACTTTTTGCGGAACCGGGACCGGATTGCCGTCCATCGCAATCACCAGAAATTGATGCCCCGCAAATGCGATGCCCCGGTTTTCAATCGCGCTCGCATTAAGCAGGTGCATCAGCACCCGCTGGCCCTGCTTTACGCGGATCGGCTCCCCAGCTCCCAGCGCCTTATCGTTAATGGAGTAGGTCATGGAGTTGACCTCGAGGCCGTTGGGGTCGGTGTTGAAAACCGTGGGCTTCTCGGGCTGCGGTCCGCGATGGCCGTCGTCGTCATCGTCGTCCATGCTGCTGGTGAAAAACGGTTCCCAGTCACGCAGGGAAAGAAAAATCTCCTGGTCATATTGGCCCGGGTCCTTGCCCCCATCGACGTAGACAAAGCCAAACTGCCCGGTGTAGCTTCCGCGATGCAGATCGGCTGCAGCCATCGCGTGCGAGTGATACCACCGAGACCCGGCTGGGCCAGGGGTGAACTGATAACGCCGCCTGCCACGTGGCGGCACCGGAGGTGTGCCCTGCTCCTCCACTCCATCGACCTCGGAGGGAATCAACATGCCGTGCCAGTGCACCAATTCCGGTACATCCGTATCGTTGATTACATCAACGCTTATACGCTTGCCCTCGCGCATGCGTAGCACGGGTCCGGGAGAGGAGTCGTTGTAACCGGTGGTGCTCAGGATGTGGTCGGGTGCGAGCTCCACGGTAACGGGAGCGATGCGCAGGGTGTAATCCGCTTTGGTAGGGTCGTTGGCGGCGTTGGCGCCCATTTGCATTTGCGGCGTCTGGGCCAACAGCCTGGCGGCACCCGCTTGGGCAAAGACCGCGCCGCCAATCTTCAAGAAGTCCCGCCGTTTCAAAAGACTGCCCCCTCGGCCTGACCTGAAGAAAATGGTCTCACGCAGAAAGAGGGCGTGGCAAACATTTGCGTGGGGCTACAAACTACTCCCACTCCGGCTGCGTCTATCAGACGAGAGCCAAGGGCATTCTGGTACTCTCAAGGCACGCGCAGTGGCATTTTCGCGAAATGCCATGGGAGGGTTCTGCCCATGAAGCTCCTGCAAGCCAGTTCGGCAGCGCTGGTTGGGATGGCGTTGTGCTCCGCACTCTACGCCTACCAGCGGACGGCAGACTTCGGCTTTAGCGACGATGCGGAAACCAACATAAAGGCAGAGTTTTACTGGTCGCGGCTCAGTTATACCCCGGCTACGGGCAGCAGCTTTGCAGGGGGTTACGGAGGTTATGGGGGCGGAGGAGGATACGGCTGGGGCCGATCCTGGTCCCGTGACTACCCCAAGGCCGACCGCCAGGTTCTGCTGGCGATGAAACGACTTACGCGGATTCAGGGCCGTTCCACGGAGCAGGTGGTAGACCTCGACTCCGACAAGATTTTCGACTATCCGTGGATTTACGCAGTGCAGGTACAAACCTGGTCTTTTACCGATGAGGAAGCCAAGCGTTTGCGTGAATATCTGTTGAAGGGCGGCTTCCTGATGGTGGATGACTTTCACGGCACGGCGGACTGGGAAAACTTTATGGAGGGTATGCGCGAGGTATTTCCCGACCGCCCGATAGAAGACCTGGACAACAAAGACGAGATCTTCCACGTGCTTTATGACCTTGATGAGCGCATGCAGATACCGGGGGAGCAATATGTATGGAGCCACCGGACCTACGAAAAGGACGGCTACGTACCCAAGTGGCGTGCCATCCGCGATGATAAAGGCCGCATCATCGTTGCTATCTGTCACAACATGCACCTCGGCGATGCGTGGGAATGGGCGGATGATCCGGATTATCCGGAACCATTCGCTTCCATGGCTTTCAGGGTTGCATTGAACTACATCGTTTACGGCATGACGCATTGAGATTGGCAGGCCGCGGGAACCCCGGTTTCGTTACATGTTCCAATTTTTTTTCAAGTATCCGATGCCGGTGTTTTCCAAAGGCAAGTTCGTCCTGCTTGGCGCGTGGCCCGGCTGGGTGCTGCTGCTGCTCATAGTCGTGTGTGTAGCCGGGCTGGGCGCGCTCATCTGGTCGCGGCTGCCCCAGGCGGCGGCAAAGATCAGCAAGTGGCGCGCGGGGGCAGTGTGGCTGCTGCAGTCTTTGCTCATTGCGACCGTGCTGGTTCTGCTTTGGCAACCGGCAATCACCGTGGCCGAGCTGGCGCCGCAGCAGAACGTAATCGCGGTTGTACTCGATGATTCGCGCAGTATGGCAATTGCCGACAGCGGCAGCGACGGCAAGCTCACCCGCGAAGCTGCGGCTCAAAAGGCGCTCGAGGACGGCGTGTTGGCTGGTTTGCAAAAGAAGTTTCAAACCCGTCTCTACCGGCTTGACAGCCGTGTAGCCCAGGCCGCTGCGCTCAAGGATATCCAGGCCGGCGCCCCGGCCACCCACATCAACGACGGCCTGAGACAGTTGGCAAGCGAAACCTCCGATTTGCCAATAGGCGCAATCGTACTGCTGAGCGATGGCTCAGAAAACTCGTTGGACGGTTCCGGAGACATCAGTCTCGAAACCATCCATGCCCTGCGCAATCGCCGCTTGCCGGTCCATACTGTCGGCTTTGGTAAAGAGCGACTCGCGCACGATCTGGAGTTGAACGACGTGAAAGTCGCTTCCCGAGCCATGGCCGATTCGCGCATCCCGGCTACGATTACCCTTCATCAAACCGGCTACGCGGGCAGTAAGACGCTGGTGGTCATTCGGGATGGGGACAAGACCATCGGCTCTCGCGAAATCACCCTCGGCGCTGACGGAGCGACCCAGGTGGAAACCATCTTCTTTAGCCCGGGCGATGCCGGGGTGAAGAGTTTGCACTTTTCGGTAGGCCCGCTGGCTGGCGAAGAAAACCCGGGGAACAATTCAGTCACACGGCTGGTAGGGGTGACGGCTGATAAGCGCCGCATTCTCTACGTCGAGGGCGAACCGCGCTGGGAGTACAAGTTCATACGGCGGGCCGAAGACGATGACAAGATCGTGCAGGTCGCCTCCATGCTGCGCACCACCGAGAACAAGATTTACCGCCAGGGCATCAGCGATCCCAAGGAACTTGAAAATGGCTTCCCGGTTCGCGCTGAAGATCTCTTCGCCTATCAGGGCATCATCCTGGGCTCGGTCGAGGCGGGCTATTTTACTCCCCTGCAGCAAGAATTGCTGCGCGAGTTTGTGGACCGTCGCGGCGGCGGACTGCTTTTTCTTGGCGGCCGCTTCGCGCTTGGAGATGGTGGATGGGGCGGATCGAGCCTGGTGGATTTGTTGCCCACCATTCTTCCCCACAGCAGGACTACGTTTCACCGCGACCCGGCAACCGCCGAACTCACAGTCGCCGGGTCGGATAGTCCCATCACCCGGCTCATGGACGACCCGGCGAAGAACATCGACCGCTGGAAGCGGCTGACCTACCTGATGGATTATCAGGATGCGGGTACGCCCAAGCCTGGAGCCACGGTGCTGGCCCAGATGAATGCGGGCGGGCACAAACTGCCGTTGCTGGTCACTCAGAATTACGGCCGTGGCCGCACCGCGATCATGGCCACCTCGGGCACCTGGCGGTGGCAGATGAGCCAGCCGCTGGGCGATACGGCGCACGATCTTTTCTGGCAGCAATTGCTGCGCTGGCTGGTGCTGGAGTCACCAGGGCAGGTGGTGGTCACGGCACCCGCCCAAACGTTGATGGACGATGGGCACATTCAGCTTTCGGCAAGCGTGCGCGATAAGGAATACACGCCTGCCGCCGACGCCAAGGTGACCGCCCATTTCATCGGTCCGGACGGCATCTCGGCGCTGGTGGACATGACTCCTGCTGCGGACAATCCGGGCGTGTTCCGTGCTGCGTGGACGGCGGAAAAGCCAGGCTCCTATCTGGCTGAAGTCACAGCCCAACGACGGGCTGATAAGGGATCGATGGATCTGGGAACCGATACCCTGCCCTTCCAACGAATCGATGGCGTTGCTGAAGGCTTCCGCACGGTGCAGAACAGCGAGCTGCTGCAGAAGCTGGCTTCGGAAACCGGCGGGCGGTACTGGAAGCCGGACGAACTTTCCCGGCTGCCGAGCGAGATTTCCTATTCCGATGCCGGCATCTCCGTACGAGACATCAAAGAACTGTGGAACATGCCGGTGGTCTTTCTGTGGCTGCTGCTGATGATGACAGCGGAATGGCTGCTGCGGCGCAAGTGGGGTGTGGTATGAAACCGGCGCTGCTATGCATTATGATGGCCGCACTCTCCGCGCATGCCAGCGTTTACTACGTCACGGTTGCGGGACTCGGCGGCGAGCCGGACTACGAGCAGCGGTTTACAGCAAACGCCAAGGACCTGGACAAACTCTTTAAGGAATCCGGCAACAGCGCGCATGTTTATACCCTGACCGGAGCCCAGGCTACGCGGGCGCATCTAACGGAGACACTCGGCTCTATTGCTCACGATGCAAAGCCGGAGGATGACTTTGTACTTATGTTGATCGGGCATGGCTCCTTCGACGGCGTCGACTACAAGTTCAACCTGGTTGGCCCTGACATCACGGCGGCGGACCTCGCTGACCTCTGCGATCGCATTCCCACGAAGCGCCAGCTGATTGTGAATGCCACCAGCGCCAGCGGCGGATCGGTAGCCGCGCTCGAAAAACCAGGACGCGGGGTGATCGCCGCAACCAAGAGCGGCACAGAGAAAAATGCTACAGTTTTCGCACGCTACTGGGTTGAGGCGCTCCAGGACCCCACCGCCGACCTGGATAAGAGCGACTCGGTCAGCGCGATGGAAGCTTTCGCCTATGCTCAACGCAAAACGGCGGCCTTCTATGAATCGCAAAAGCGCCTGGCGACGGAACATCCCGTGTTTGAGGACACGGGAAAGAACGAACCCGTCCGGGAGCCGTCAAAGAGTGAGGGTGTGCTGCTGGCAAACTTTACCGTGCTGCGCATCGGGGCTGCTCAGAAACAGGCGAACGACCCGGCGAAGCAAGGACTGCTGGCGAAGAAAGAGGATCTGGAACAAAAGATCGACGCGCTCAAATATCAGAAGGCTGCGATGGATCCAGCCGACTATAAGCAACAGCTGACGGCGGCGCTGGTGCAGCTGGCACAGGTTCAACAGGAATTGGATAAATGAACTGGCAGCAAAAATCCGGAGCGTTGCTGGCGATGATGCTCGGCAGTCTGAGTCTTTGCCAGGCCACGAATTCCCCGGATGCATGCCACACCTTGCGCAAGCACGGTCAGCAGGCAGAAGCAAAATCCTGCTATGAGTCGCTGGTACGGACCAACTCTCCTTATTTGCAGGCGGAAGGCTATTGGGGGCTGGAACAGTATGACCAGGCCAACGAACAGTTTCGCATCGCAACGGCGCAGCCTGACAGCAACCCTCTCTATAAGGTCCGCTGGGGATTGTTGCTGCATCAGCGGTTTAATAACACCGATGCGGTGGGCCTCTTTCAGGAAGCGCTCAAAAAAGATCCCAAAAACGCGCAGGCCTACCTGGGTCTTGCTATCGTCAGCGCGGACGGATTTGACGGTAAAGCCACGGACTACATCAGCAGAGCCCTGGTGCTGGATCCCAAGCTGGTGGAAGCCCACGAATTCGCCGCCAATCTTGCCCTGGAAGATGCGGATACAGAACACGCCATCGCCGAGGCCGATGAGGCACTTCGTCTGTCGCCTGACGCCTTGAATGCGATGGCGATCCATGCAGCGATCGAGTTGCTGGCGGATCGCTCTCCCGACCCGTGGTTGGACAAGATACGTAAAGTCAACCCCGGCTACGCAGAGGGCTACGCTCACGTGGCTCATTATCTCGAGCTCAACTACCGCTTTGAAGACGCAATCGGCTATTACCGCAAGGCGATTGAGGCCGATCCCCAATATTGGCCTGCTCGTTCTCAGCTCGGCGTCGGGCTAATGCGCCTGGGTCAGGAAGATGAGCCATTCAAGCAATTGGAGATGTGCTACAACAACGGTTACCGTGACGCCGAGACGGTGAACAGCCTGCGGTTGTTGGATAGCTACAAGAACTTTGTCACCTACAAGGAGAACGGGACCATTCTGCGGCTGAACAAGAGTGAAGCGGAGCTCTTACACCCGTACTTTGAAGCAGAGCTGCAGCGCATTATCGCCACCTACAACAAGAAATACCAGATGAAGCTGACTGGGCCGGTGCAGGTGGAGGTCTATCCCAACCATGAGGACTTCGCCGTGCGCACCATGGGTATGCCTGGTCTAGGCGCGCTCGGAGTCACCTTCGGGCAGGTGGTGGCAATGGACAGCCCCTCCGCCCGCAAACCTGGCGACTTTAACTGGGGCAGCACGCTGTGGCACGAGATGAGCCATGTCTACATCCTCACGGCCACCAATCGACGGGTGCCGCGCTGGTTCACCGAAGGCCTGGCGGTGCACGAGGAGACCCAGGTATCCCCGGAGTGGGGTGACCGCGTGTCTCCCGAAATCCTGACCGCAATTCGGGATAAGAAGTTGCTGCCCGTAGCCAAGTTAGACCGCGGCTTTATTTTTCCAGAATACCCGGCGCAGGTTGTGGTCTCTTATTTTGAAGCCGGCAGCATCTGCGACTACATCAAGAGCCACTGGAATGAAGGCAAGTTGCTTGACATGGTCCATTCGTATGCGCAACGCAAGACGACTCCTGAGGTCATTCAGTCTGACCTCGGCGTTTCTCCTGAGGAGTTCGACAAACAATACCTGCAGTGGGTGAATCAGCGCTATGGGGCAATGGCTGCCAGCTTTGACGAGTGGCGGAAGGCGATGGAGCACCTGGCCGAGGCTGCCAACCAGAAACAATACGACACTGTGCTCCGGCAGGGCGAAGCGGTCCGCAGCATGTATCCGGAGTACATCGGCGACGCCAATGTTTATCAATTCCTGGCCTCAGCAAACCTCGCTCAAGGCGACAAGAAGCCCGCGGCAGAAGTGCTCACGCACTATGAAAAGATGGGCGGCGAGGATCCTTCAATCCTCAAAAAACTGGCTTCGCTAGAGGAAGAGCTGGGTCAGCCGAAAGATGCGGCTGCGACCCTGGACCGCATCAACTATATCTACCCGGTCCATGATGAGGATCTGCATCGTCACCTGGGTGATTTGTGGTTCGCGCAAGCGAACTATCCCGGAGCGATCCGCGAGTACACCGCTGTGGTGGCGCTCAAC
>DASRRN010000752.1:0-8060 GCA_035695685.1 Acidobacteriaceae bacterium
CGTTCCAGTAATTCCGCGGTCGAAAGGTAACTGGGATAGATATCCCCCTGCTCGATCGACGCATCATTCAGTTTCCACGGCGCCATGTTGTACGCGCCCAATTCCGTGGCGGGTGACGGCGAGCCGCCTTCGGTGGCTGAACAGGTCCATTGCTTATCGGTTTCAATGGCGACATGCCTTCCATCGCGATGCTCGATCTCCAGCGAGGCAATCAGGCCAGATTGTCCGCTGTTCTTCTTTACCGCGACAGTTAGCCGATTTGCGCCAGCGCGGAGCACACTGGAGATGTCGATCCGGCGTACACGTGCCTCCGCATGGCCACTCGCGATGAAGCGGCCATTGAGGGATAAATGGTAGCTCTGATCCGCGGTTAGGGTGACTACAGCAGTTTCAACGCTGCCAGGGTCCTCGATGGAAAATTCCCGGGTAAAGTACAGAGTGCCGCCTGCGGTGGCGGCCATCTCCTGTTGATCGCTCCAGATCCATTGAGCCGACGTCAGCGGGTTTTCCAAATGGGCACGCGACGCTCCTGCGTCGAACACCACACGTCCAAAACCGACCTTTCGTTCGGACTCCATCCCCTGCGGCCAAAGCTTTGCGGCAAGCTCGCGGACCTGGTGATCGCAATCGGGATAATTCGACAAGCTGGGAGATTTTTGCGGAGGCGCGCCCACAACCGTGGCGCCTTCTTCTACCAACGCAATGATCTTGGCAAGCAGACGCGGCGTCATCGTCTGGAAGCGCGGCAGCACCAGGAGCCGATAGCTCATGCCGTCAGGAAAGACGATGCTGCCTTCTTTCACCGAAGCGCGCGTCATCAGCGTCGCTGGCGCGCACGCATCAAAGTTGTGGCCGTGGTGATCTGCGAACAACCCGGGCCGGAATGCGGAACGCGGAGGAAAAAACACGTTGGGCGCTCCTTCCGGAGATAGATAAAGGATATCCGCGACAAACAAGCCGCGGCGCAGAGTTTGCGCGCAGCGAGTGAGATAAAGATGATAGGCAGATACGAAATCCCACCATGTCTGGGTGCGTTCCCAATGCACACCGTAGCCGCCGTCCGTGCCCATGGTCATGCCGGGAAAGCGATCAAGCCATGGCTGTGCCTGGTAGCGATGGATCACAAACTTGTTCATCCCCTGGCAAAAGGCCCAGTCTCCCTGCGCTTTCATGGATGCGGGATGCTGCCGCCCCCGCTCCTCCATGAGCCCCGTGAACGCCTCCGCGGCGATTACTGTGTGCCCGTGCGTGTGACCAACCGAGGCTGCCTCCGGCAAGCTGAAGCTCGTCGGCGGAGCGTCTCCGATTTGCGACCAGAACTCGGCCATGGGTACGTCCGCGGTAGCCCCAAGATCGAGATCGGCCGAGGGATTAAGGTCGTATGGTTCGAGTTCCAGAAAGAGTCCGTATCGTTTTCCGCGTTCTCGCAGCCGTTGCGCCTGGTTTTCGCAGACCAGTTCGCTTGCCGTCTTGCGGATATCCCAAAGAAAGCGTTCTGACACTTCAGGCGTATCGACCACCAGGCCGCCAAACGTGGGCAACATGGGAAGCGGATCGTAACCGCGGCGGCGCTTGAACTCCTGCTGAAACCGCGGGGACCAGTTCTGCGAGCTCATTTCCCAACTATCGAAATGCAGCGCCACCAGGCCGCGACCCGCATGTTGTGGCGCCCCCGTCTTCTTCAGCAGAGGAGCGATGTACGCGTCGAAGTGAGCGTCCATCGCGCCGGCATCAAACTTATCGGACTCGAGCCCTAAGCCGGGCCTGGGTGAAGGCCGCGTGGTCTGGCCCGTGATAGTGCGGCCAAACCGCATGATGGTCCAGCTCCCTGCCGGGACATTCCAGCTCAGCCTTCCCTCCGGGGAAAGCTTGCCTGTGAGATCGATGACCGAGCTCGAGGCCACACAAAGCTGTGAGGGCACGTTGCCATAGTTGGCATCGCTGGGCAAAAAAGGGCGCACCCAAGGGCGCTTCGTGAATGGGCCGGGAATTTGCGAGGAGTAGGAACCTCTCGTATAAAGTGCCTTCTCGTCAATGTCCTCAATAACGGCACCAGCCACCGGGGTGGGAAAGGCAAGCACGAATTCGTCCTGGTAAAACTCCTGCCATATCTTCAGCAGCTCAGGAGACAGTGTCTCGACACCGAAGAAGGGTGTACGCGGAGGCGGCTGGAGCAAGACAGCATTGAACGCCGCCGGGCCCTGCACCATTGCCTTGCTGGCAACAAGATGTTGCATAGACTTGTCCGGCTGCACCCAGGGGCCGCCGGCGCCGCACCAGCCTGGCCCTGCGCCAAGAGCCATCTGCAGGCCAAGCTGATCGGCCATCTCGAATGCATGGCCCAGCAGCTGTTGCCACGGATCACTCATAAACTCGATCGGACCCGGTTTGATCCCGATACCAACTTCCAGATAGATAGCCCCGCCAATGCCGGCCTGTTTCATCGCGATCAGGTCAGCATCCATGCCCTCGCGCCTCAGGTTGCCGTCCATGAAATACCAATAGACCCATGGCCGTGCATCATCATGAGGGTGGACGAAATCGCTGATCCCTTGATCGGAATCCGTCTCTGGGATCGTCCTGCCCAAGCCAAAAGCGTCTTGGGGAATGCCCAATGCGGCCACGCCCAGGGCCGCTGATCTCAGAACGTCGCGCCGGCTGATCTTTCTCCCCACAACACCTTCTCTCTTGAATCACTCACTTCACACCACAGCCGATTAAAACTCCAGCAGGCAGACAACGCAATGCTGCACTGCAAGAACGATTGTTTTATTGACATCATTTCGTATAGTTTGGATGACGGTCTTCCATTTGAATCCAGAAAAATTGAATGAGGTCATCCTTGGGCCGTCTCTGTAATTTCAAGCTCCTCCTTTTCGCGCCGATCCAGCTCGCGTGCCTCACTACCATTCTGATAAGCCCTGCGTTTGCACAGCTCGGTGCACAACACTTCCAGGGCTCCTTGATCGGCATTCAGTATGAGCAGTGGTTCTATGGCCCCGAATCCTGGAAGACCGCCGAAGCCGTTCCAAAGCTTGGACGCTACACCACCGATGAACCCACGGTTGCCAAGCACTACGCGGAGTTCCAGCAACTCGGCTTCGACTGGCTGCTGATTGACTGGAGCAATATGCTGTGGATGAAGCCGGACTGGGAGCAGCATGCGGGCGATGTTCGCCGGCTCCAGGACAAGACTGCGGTTCTGTTCCAGACCGCTTTGCACCTGCACCAGCAAGGGAGGTACGCGCCCAAACTCGTATTCATGATCGGATTGCAAAATGGACCCCCGGTCCCCAACGGCATCGAAAGGTTCAATGGACTGGTTGCCTGGCTGAAAGCCAATTATCTTGACCGTCCCGAGTACAAAGATCTTTGGTTATACGACGGGGGCAAGCCCCTGCTCACCGTCCTCTATTGGCCGCCTCATCCCTGCGCTCAACTGCAGGAGATACTTGCCACCGGAAAACTGCATACCGAACCTTTTACCGTTCGGTGGATGGCGACCCAGCTTCAGGACAACCATGCGGAGCAATGCGGCATGTGGTCATGGATGGACGGCGTCATTCCACAAATCCTGACGCGGCATGACGGAAAACCTGAAGAGATTGTCGTCACGCCCTCATCATTCGTCTTTCCGGGCAAAGGTTGGACCAACCCATCCGCGATCGCGAGGGACCATGGCGTGCCCTACCTGGAAAGTTGGAAAGCTGCGTTTGAATACAGGCCCAAGTTCATCCAGGTACACCAATGGAACGAGTTTGCGGGCCAGGAAAATGGTCACGGCTTTCCTGCTGACTACTGGGGACAACAACCTTCCGGGGGAAAACCCGCGCCGCCCAGCGAAGCATACGGCGACGAGTACAACGTGCAGCTGAGTGACGACATTGAGCCAACCGAACTTCATGCTTGCACCTACCGTGGCTGCGGTGGGTGGGGCTATTACTACTACAACTTAACCCGCGCCATCATTTCTCTCTACCGAGGAAAGACACCGGACATTACTGTTCTGGCGCTATCGGGACCGAGCGATCCCGTGGACTTGTCGGTACGCGCCATTGAACTCCACTGGGCCTTTCTGGGTAAATCCCCGGACAGTTTCGCGATTTCGGTAGATGGCAAGCCCGTGGTCTCTTCGCTAACCGGCTACTCTTACAAGCTTGGCCTCGCGAGCCTGAAGCCAGGAACACATCATGTGCAGCTGACTGCAGCCGGTGTGCACACGCTCTTCGCCCTCGACGAATCGCGCATGACGGAGCAGTCACGGCAACCACTTCCAGTAACCTCAGACCTTACGATTGAGTACGGTGCGAAACCGCCAGCCAAATGAAGGCAATGGACCGGAACCGCACCCTGGCGCTTTTAGGAGCTTACCCTCTCCAGCAAATCGCAACCTTGTGTTAAAGTCCCCACTTCGTGTTCCAATAGGGAGGTTTGTTTTGCGTCGAAGTCACAACGCAATGCACGAGCGAGAAAAGTTCGAATATATCTCTAAAGCATTGGATGGTTTTCAGGTTGAGATTCCATCCTGGATCCGCTGTCAGATCGTCTCCTGAATGGACTTGATTCAGTGCCCATAGTCGATCATAGGCGAGAGCTTTTCTGAGATACTGTCCACTGTAGCCTTCATCCATGCCACTGCAACTTAATACGTCGATGAGCGCGCGACTCAGCTAAGCCATAGTGTGGAGCAATGATGACGGTGGCGGCATATAGAAAATGGATCGTCGTCGGACTCATTTGGATCGTTGCCTGCCTGAACTATATGGACCGGATGACACTTTTTGCCATCTTTCCGATACTCCATGAACAAATGGGCTTATCGAACGTAGCATTAGCTATGCTTGGATCCGTATTCCTTTGGGCGTATGGGGTCTGTTCTCCCATCGGAGGATATCTGGGTGATCGCTTCAACCGTAAAACAGTGATCTTGTGCAGCCTGGCAATCTTCAGCCTTGTCACGTTTGTTACCGGTTTGGCCCAGAACCAGGCGCAGTTAGTCACTCTGCGCATCTTTCTGGGAGTTTCGGAAGCTCTCTTCCTGCCTGCTGCCCTGGCGCACATAGCCTCATTTCACTCCAACGCAACACGCTCTCTGGCAAACGCTCTGGCCTTAACCGCTCTGCCTGCGGGAGCAGGCCTGGGAGGCTTCTATGGCGGGTTTATGGCGGAGCACTACTCGTGGCGGTTCGGCTTTTACTTGTTGGGCGTATTCGGCATTATGTTGCTACTGCTGCTCCTGGCGCTTCTTCCGACAGAAGATCCAGTAACCCGGCAGTCCCGGACTGCAGAAGGGAGCGCTGGCCCCAAGGAATCGGTGGGCGCCAAGATTGCCGGCGTTCTGGGCAATAGAACGAGTCTGTGCCTGATATTTCTGGCAATTGCCTTATCCCTGACCAGTTGGCCGCTTGGCTCATGGATGCCGACTTACTACTTCGAAAAATTCGATATGAGTCTGACTCGAGCCGGTTTCATCCTCGGGTTCGTTACCTACACGCCTGCGCTGATCGGGTGTATTGGCGGAGGAATCTGGGCTGATCGTTGGTCCAGGACGAATCTGAAAGGCAGGATCTGGGTTCAGGTCATAGCGCTCAGTCTGATGTCTCCCACCATGCTGGCAGTTGGCTTCATACCCGGCGTAGGGCAGATGAGCTTGAACCTGTTGATCTATTCGCTCGCGAGAGGCACACTGGAGGTTAACTCGATGCCTATCTTCAGCAGTGTGATGGCTCCGGGCAGATGGGCAACAGCGTATGGTCTCTACAATTTGGCCGGCACGCTGGCGGGCAGCCTCGGCATTCTCTTTGTTGGGTACATGAAAGATTCATGGGGAATCGGGCTTAGCCTATCGTTGATGTCGGTGTTTCTTTTTGGCGCGTTCGTTGTTATGTGGCTCGCCCCATTTCGTATCTCTTCCGTACAGCAGATAGACTAAACAGCCGGCACGCTGTTCAGTCTATTGAACAGAATCGGGGCACAGAGGGCAGCTCACTGTTTATTAGGGCTGCTACCATCGTCTGTCGATTCGCGAGACTATGCGTTCCTTCAAGGTTTTACCGGAGATTGTCTCGACGAATCGGGAAATGCTTGCGGCTGCGATATTGAACTCGACGCTCTGCGTGCAACAGGTTGGCCTGGTGGGCGAAACCAAGTTTTAAAATAGCTTCGCAACCGGCTGCTCTCTTTGTTATTGTCGGCAGGAGGCAAGAGGCGGATCGGGGGGAACGCTGCCGGCTAGCCGTGCAAACCTCGTATGCTGAAACGCGATGAGGACCGCTTTTCTTTTTACTTTTTGTTTGATCGCACTCATTGGCTCGGCTTATGGAGCGGAGACGCCCGGCCCGAAAACCATCTCGGTATCCGATCCACTTATTCTCAGCTCCGTCCTTGACGAGACCTGGGACATTAGTCACGCCGCGACGGAGGGCTACATCGATTGCATGATGTCGCTCTCCGATGTCGACCTCACCGTCTTGATGACCAAAGCCGGTTCTGTGACGCTTAACTTCGATCCACGCGTGTATGCTCCCAGCCAGCCAGCAACGGCCGGTCCGATATGGAAAGTGCAAGTGGATGGAGATAACCCGTCCGATCGGGTCATTCTTGGGCCCACCGTGTCTAAGATCTCCACGGCGATTTTGCCGCCGGGATCCCATCGCATCCGGTTTACTCAATCCGCGAATACGAGTTCGCCGCGCTGGTTTGCCCACGATCCCCAGTTGTCGCGGCTCACTGGTGTCACTCTTCCGCAAGGCGCGCAGCTCGAAAAATCGAAGCGGCCCGCAGTCTGGTTCCTTCCCATCACCGATTCCATCGGAGAAGGCGCCGTCGACATGAACACGACTACAGCGACCTGGAGAAACCCTGGCAGCGCTTACACCGACTCCACGCAAGCCTGGCTGTCGCACCTCGCGCAACTGTTGGACAAATCCGTCGCCGGCTATATCATCTCTGGCATCGGTATCGTGCGCGGCGGAGCAGGCGCACCTTACGGCGCCCTGAACCCGCAGGATCCAACCGGTGCCAACGATCCCTGGGACCACATCTTCGCCGACGTGCCCCGTCCCTTCACAACCGCACCCGACTTTATCCTCCTTTGTATCGGCACCAACGAGTGGGCTACGGATCCTCACACCAAGGGCCATGGCGAGCCCGCGGACCCCACCAGCAGCGATGCTGCGTTCCAGGCGAATGTGGAAACCTTTTTCTCCCGCGTGCGCGCTCATTCCCAGTTGGCTGCTACGCCCATCTATGTAAGCGTGCCCTTCGGCGGGTACAAACGCACGGCGCTGCAAAAAGCTGTTGCCAGTTATCGCGCAGCCCATCCCGATGAAACGCATATCGAACTTTTCGATGTGGCCTTTGCATCGCCTGCACTCACCACCACCGCGGGAATCGACGAAACCACCCTCTTCGGAGGACTCACCAAGAATCGGCCCGATGACAAGGACACCACTCCATCCCCGCAATCTTCCGATCGTACCCATCCCTACGCCATCGCGACGCCCGCCATTGGCTCCGTCAACGCCCACCAGCAGATCGCGCAGGTCATTGCGCCGCGGCTCGCTGCGATGCTCAAGGGCGGCCGTGGCCCCGAAAGCGGGGAGCTCAACATAGGGAAACTACAAATGCATATAAGGGAACATGCCGTGCAACTTATCTGCCCAACCGTCAAGGGTGGGTCCGCCCCCTACCTCTACCAGTTCCAGAAGAGCCTAGACAACGGCCTGACATGGATTTCGGTAGGACAACCGATCGGAAGCATGCAGGCAACAGTACAACCGATCGAGATGACTGATCCCGGTCCCGCGCGAGGAACGTTATATCGCGCGAACGTCACCGATAGCGCGGAACCAGAAGCTTCCGCGCATACACCGCCTGTCGACCCGTTCCACAAGCTCTAGCAGTCAGAGGCAAAGGAAGGGCGCAACGATTGCTTCGGAACGCAAACTGCGCAACCATGTGAGCAAGCATCCATCGAGAAGCTCGAAGTCCCAGACCGGAACCGCCGGCATTTTTGCGGGATCATTCATCCGGTGGCTGGACGCCGCGAGACTTTCTTA
>DASRRN010000753.1:0-5404 GCA_035695685.1 Acidobacteriaceae bacterium
GCTGTCGTCCACCAGGGTGTTGAGAAATTCGGCGGCTTCCCAGATGGTCTTTTGCCCTTTACGCAGGCTGAAGTACTGCTCTTCTTTCGCTAACACGTAGTCGACCGTCATGTTCTCGTGGTTCAGACGATAGAACTCGGCGACGCCGGGAGCGGCGGTTGCGTCGTACTGGCGAAACTCCTCTTCGCTCTTGCCTTCCTTATAGCGGCCCTCAAGAAAATCATCCCACTGGTCGAGATCCTGCAGGGGTTGGTTAGGAACAACTGCGGATCGGCTCATGTGTATATCTCCTAGATCGTTTGGACTTTAGATCGTTTGGACCAGACAGCCTGAAGGCCATCTACGTTACCGCTAACGTACACCTATTTCCGGCGCCTGGCAATCCCACACTGGTAATTGAGGACTGGCCCCCAACGAATGCCCGGCAGTTGGGACAATTGCGCTTGACAACGGCACGAAGCAGCCAATAACGTAATTTTCGTAATCGGTTACGTTAATCAAGCAATCAAGGATCTATATGCCTGGCGATCGCGGGGACCCACCGAAAATATTGCGGGCCATTTTGACGGACGTTCAGTTCTGGATTCCCACGGTGGTGCTGGCGGTGGGAGTGGGTTTGCTGGTCTTCATTCACGGCAAGTAGTTCACGGCTCCGCCAAAATCATTTGGCGGCAGCGCGAGCGATAGGGAAACTGTGAAGCCCATGAGAGCAGAAAATGCGGTAACAACGAGAGCGCATGCCGCAGCGGCGGCCGATCGCTCGCTTCACGGGTTAGGGGTGATCTGCGGTCTTGCCGCGGGCGTCTGGCTGGGAGCCGCCGAGGCCCCCACGAAGCTGGTCAATGCCGGCTTCTCTCCGTTTGCGGTCTCGTTGTGTATGGTCGCCGGTGTTTTTACCGCGCGCTGGACTTTCCCCACCTTGCTGAAGGGAACCAGTTATGTCTTCGCCGATTTATTTGCGAAGAAGCACCTGATTGTCTGGGCGGTCCTCGCCGGGGCGCTCTGGGCAGTAGCGAACACCCTCACTGTCTTCGCTATTCGCGATGTGGGCCTGGCCACGGCTTTCCCGTTATGGAACACCAACTCACTGATCGGGTTGCTCTGGGGCAGGTTGCTGTTCCGCGAGCTTCAGGGGGCCACGGCAAAAAATGTCGCCAAGGTAGTTTGCGGCACCATCTGCATCGTAGGCGCCGCGATCATGCTGGGCTTCAGCACGATCCATGGTGCTGGTGGAGTTCCGCCGCATGCGGTCATGGGTTTGCTGGCGGCGGCCGGCGCAAGCCTGATGTGGGGCACCATGTATGTGCCCTATCGGAAGGCCTACCTAAGCGGCATGAACCCGCTCTCGTTCGTCACCGTGTTTACGGTGGGCGAACTGGGGACGATGTTTCTCCTCACCTGGACGCTCGACGGCGGCATGAAGTCATCTGTGTTCCGGCTGATCGAGAACAGACAGTTGCTCTTCTGGCTGTTTTTGGGAGGTTTCGTTTGGGTGGTTGGCGACCTCTTTCAGCAGTTCGCGACCAAGTACCTGGGAATCGGACGCGGCATTCCGCTCTCGAACACAAACCAGTTTTGGGGTCTGGCCTGGGGTGCGCTGGTCTTTGGGGAGCTGGCCGCGGCGAATCGCGCTCATCTCGCCCTGGTTCTCGGAGGGTCGGTGCTGATGATCCTGGGGGCGCTCGCGATCAGCACGGCGGTGGCCTCGTCTCGCGAGAACAAGTCGCGTAACGATGCGCTGGCTCGAGAGTGCGATCGCTACGGCCTGGAATATGGCGAGGTATTGCTGGCGCAAAGCGGTGACGAACTCACCGAACGCGGCGCACGACGTCAATGGTGGGATGCTGCGATCGTGGTAGCGGCAAGCTGCCTCTTTCTCTGGCTGGGAGTGAATGCGGTCGTGCCTCCCCTGGCGATGAACCTGGGGTGGATCGCAGTGCTAACGCTGGCCCTGCTGTTTGCGCTTGGTGGCGCTGGGTGGGCACTCTGGCGGCAGACGCGCTTCGGATGATCGTTTCCATCGAGGAGCAACATGGCGGTGCGGTTAAAAGATATTGCTGCGGATCTCGGCGTGTCCACGGTGACCGTGTCGAAAGTGTTGCGTGGCGGCCTGGACATCAGCGAGCGAACCCGGGCCCGGGTATTGAAGCGGATGGCCGAGCTGAACTACCAGCCCAATATGCAGGCGCGCGGGCTGGCCAGCGGCCGCTCGTTTGCAGTTGGATTGGTAGTGCCGGATCTCGTGCATCCGTTCTTTGGCGAGTTTGCCAAGTCTCTTGCCGGAGCGTTACGGGCCAGCGGGCTGGCGCTGGTGCTCGCTTCTTCAGAGGAGGATCCGGAGATTGAGCGCCAGGAGATCCGCACTCTTGTGAACCGGGGGGTGGATGTTCTTCTTGTGGCCTCGTGCCAGAACATGGAAGAGGCGGAGTTCTTCACCAACGGGAATACCCCGCTTCTCCTGATCGATCGCAACATCCCGAGATTGGGGACTGACTTCGTGGGGTCGAACGATGTGTTGGTGGGCGAGCTGGCGACGCGGCACCTGATCGGCCTGGGACGGAAGAGGATCGCCCACATCGGCAGCCAGGGAACAAGTCCTTCCGAGGATCGCTTCAAAGGATTTCGCAATGCTCTCGGTGTCGCGGGAATCAAGCTGCCGAAGAGCTACGTCGTAACTCGCGAACGATTTGATGAGGCGGGCGACTCTGCCGGCTATCGTGCGATGCAGGAGATGCTGGCGCAGAAGCATCGGCCGGACGCCGTTTTCTGCTACAACGATTTGTCGGCTGTCGGTGCGATGCACGCAGCGATGCAGGCCGGCCTCAGCATCCCAGGCGACATCGCATTCGCCGGCTGCGGCAACCTGCGCTACGCTGACTACTTTAAAGTGCCGCTCACGTCGGTAGACCAGTCAATCGAGCGTATGGGCGAAGCCGCGGCACGACGAGTGCTCACGCTGTCAACTACACCCGACGACGCGCCACAAACCACTCTTCTCGAACCGAGGCTGATCGTTCGCCATTCCACTGTGGCCGGATAATTTCTGTCCGCATACAATCGAATCGCAAACACGTCCTAACTAAGGCTAGCGGCTTGTGTTAATGTCACCGCAGCGGTTGCAAAAGCACCTCAGGTTATCGCTGGCATTCTATTGTTTGGGCTCTCGGATCTTGCCTTTAGCTACAGAGGAGTCCAGCCGGGCCGCCAGTACCGCAAAGTCCGCAGTCGCCCCTTTCCATTCCAACTGGTCGACGGAATCGAACACCGGGATGTCTGTGCGTAGTGTCGCCAAAACTCGAAAGAGTAACGCCTGATCACGATTGGCGACGAGCGTACTCGACAAGGCCTTAGGGCTGGCGACACTGACGCCCCACTCTCGCCAATCTGACGGAATGGACTCGAGATGATTGAATCTTGCAAGCACGGCAGCAGCCGATTTGGCGCCCCAGCCGGGCAATCCGGGGAAGCCATCTGCCGAATCACCCACCAGGGCAAGATAGTCGGGTATTGACGCCGGCTCCACTCCAAATCTGGCGACTACCCCTAATTCGTCCCGAGTAAGGTTTTTGCGCCGATCCAGTTGCACGATCCGAGTCCCTCGTACACACTGGGCGAGATCCTTATCGGGCGTGCAGATAATCACTCGCTCTACGCGCGGGTCATTCGCAGCGGCTGTTGCGGCCGCGGCTAATGCATCGTCAGCCTCGAACTCAACCATCGGCCAGACCACCATCCCAAGCGCCGAAAGTGCTTCCTCCAGGAGTGGGAACTGAGCCAGCAGATCCGGCTCAACACCTTCGCCCGTCTTATAGCCCGGCCACAGGTCATTTCTGAATGATTCGATGACGTGATCGGTGGCCACGCCTATGTGCGTAACACCCCTGCCCAGCATGCCCATGAGCGAGGCAAGTACGCCGCGGACGGCTGCGACTTCCCGCCCGGTATTGTCACGTACTTTCGGGAGAGCATAATAGTGTCGAAACAATTCGTACGTGCCATCGATCAGGTGCACTTGCATTGCAACAGCTTATAGACTCCAACGGGGTGCTACATAATTGATTCCATGAACGCCATTGATCACTCTCGCAGAAAGTTCCTGTCGACTGCCCCGGCGCTCGTGGGCGGCGCCCTGCTGAGTGGTCGCGCCGGGTTCGCGTGGAGGACAGACGGCTATCAGGAGCCAGAGACCAAGGCCGATTACACGCTCACCATCGCCACCCAGCCGATCGAACTGGCTCCCAATCGCATCGTTTCGGTAACCACCTACAACGGTCAGTTCCCGGGACCGCTTCTGCGCTTCCGGGAGGGGGTGCGGGTCACGGTGGATGTTCACAACGACACCGACGTGCCGGAACAGCTTCATTGGCACGGCCAGTCCATCCCTTCAGATGTGGACGGTGCCGCCGAGGAGGGAACACCCTTCATCCCTCCCCACGCCAGCAAGCAGATTTCCTTCGTCCCCCGTCCCTCCGGGTTTCGCTTCTACCACACGCATGTGCGTGCTGGCGCGGATCTCAGCCGCGGACAGTACAGCGGCCTGGTAGGTCCGGTCTACATCGAGCCGAACCACAACCCGGGTAGATATGACCGCGAAGTCTTTCTCACGCTTAAAGAATTTCAGCCCACCTTTAGCCAGGGCGGCGACATGGACATGGACTTTCTTTCCCCATCGGCAACCGTGAAAGAGCTGAAAGATGCGGGCGAGAGCGCCATGAAGGCATCTCTCGCTAAAAAAATGCCGAAGGGATACGAGGTTGGGTACGACGCATTCACCATTAACGGGCGCATGCTCGGCCATGGCGATCCCATCCGTGTGAAGCAGGGCGAACGTGTGCTCTTCCATGTGCTCAACGGCAGTGCGGGCGAGATCCGCAGCCTGGCGTTGCCGGGCCACACATTCGTGGTGACGGGGATGGATGGCAATCCGTTGCCCAAACCAGTTCGTGTGCCCGGCCTGTGGATCGGAACCGCGGAACGAATTTCTGCCATTGTCGAGATGAATCACCCCGGCGTGTGGGTGATGGGTGATATGAGCAACGACGACCGTCACCACGGAATGGGAATCGTGATCGAGTATGGGGGACGTGCCGGCAAGCCACAATGGATAGCGCCCCCTCCCTTTCGCTGGAACTACGCCCACTTCGGTCGCACCGAGGCTCAATCGCAGACGCCCGACCAGGTGATCGACATGACCTTCGCGAAAGACAATGCCGCACTCGCCGGCTTCAACCGCTGGACGATCAACGGTGTTTCCTATCCGCTGAATCAAATGATGACTGCGCCGTCTTTTCACCTGACTGAAGGCAAGCGGTATCGGCTACGGATGCGCAATGCCAGCGATGACATCCACCCGATCCATCTGCATCGCCACACCTTTGAACTCACCCGCGTCGCAGGGCAGCCG
>DASRRN010000754.1:0-6930 GCA_035695685.1 Acidobacteriaceae bacterium
CATCGCAGCCGCAGAATGACAGATTCTCCCTCACAAAAATAGAGGGTAGGTCTTCACCACACCAGCTTTCTCCAACCCCTCCTTCCAACTGAAGGAGTTATCTCCAAGCCCCCCGCCAACAATCACTACAATTCGCCCTCACCTGCGAAAGTTGGGCTAGTCCTGGGTTGGATTGAAAAAGCTGCAGCCGTCCCTCACGGGACCCAACGGCACGCCGGGACAGGACTGGTCGAATTGCTTATATCTACGCTTAGGTTATGCGTGTATTTCGCCTCCAGGGTGGTGAAAAGTGGCCGACGAAAATGGTGCGTGATATGCGTGGTATGCGTGGTAAGGTCCGACGGAAATGGTGCGTGATATGAGTGGTATGCGTGGTAAGTCCGACGAAAATGATGCGTGATATGCGTGGTATGCGTGGTAAGGTCCGACGAAAATGGTGCGTGATATGCGTGATATGCGTGATATGCGTGGTATGCGTGGTATGCGTGGTAAGGTCCGACGGAAATGATGCGTGATATGCGTGGTAAGGTCCGAATCCAGGCAAGAGGGTGTCCGAGATAATTTGCCCGCCGAGCCGTTCTGGCGGGCCGCGTTTCGTGGATCATCCGCGCACGTGGCCGGGCAAATGATTTGCGACAGCACAAAGTTATTGGTGTCCACACCTATATATATGCGGATTCGGATCAGTTTTGCAGCAGGAGGAAGGGGTTTTTTTCCGCAGCTTCTGGAAAACCGCGCATTCCCTAGATTTGGACCTATCCACCCTCTCTGAAATGTAGAAATTCCAGGGCCCGATTGAAAGCCGGCCCTGATACAAAGCAGGTGGCCCACCCAGACTCTCCCCTCCCGATGGGGCTGTTAGAGATCCTGTAAGCTTTCTGGAGGCATGAATCGCCAGATTTTCTTCGATCCACAGCGGAAACGCTGGAAACGGTTGCGACGCATTCTGGATACGGTGGCGGTGTTCTCCACCGTGATTCTGGTGCTGTTTTTTCTCAACGTGGTGAAAAGTCAGCATCTGCCGGAGCTGCTGCTGCCCACGCCGAAACGGAATTACCGGGCCATTCGGGAACAAGCCGCCGCGGCGATCAAGGCCAAGTACTTCAAGGGGACGCGGCGCAAGACCAGCCGCAGGCCTTCAGAAATTCCCTTCAATTCCGGCGAGAGCCTGCGCGCGGCATACTACGTCGACGATGACGCGGGCAGCTTCGCGTCGTTAAAAAGCCACATCCACCAGATCGATATGCTGTTTCCGGATTGGCTGTATGTGACCAGGGCCGACGGCACGCTCGAGGGCGCCTTCATCGCGCAAGCTCCGCTGCGCGCCTTCCCGGTGCTGGACGCGCACGGGGTGCACAGCGTCGACCCGCAGAACAAAGTTCATGACCTGATTGCGGCCACTCATGAAGACCTGGAAATCTTTCCGGAGCTCAAGAACTACAACGTTCTTACGCAGGAATGGGATCAGCATGCTACCGCGATGTTGAAGAATCCCGGAGCGCGGTTCAACCTGGAGCGTCAGGTGATGACATTTCTGGCGGCCAATCCCAGCTATCACGGGCTAAGCCTGGATCTGGAAGACCTTCCGGATGATGCTCAGGCCGACTATCAATCGCTGATCGGCGAACTACACGGTCTGATGCACCCCAAGAATCTGCGGCTCTTCGTCAACGAGAGCGTGGGCGCCGAGGATAGTGAATTCGCCCAGCTGGCGCAGCAAACCGACTACATCATCTTGATGAATTACGACCAGCATGAGGAGACGGGCGGTCCGGGGCCGATTGCGGCGCAGGACTGGTTTGAAGACAACCTGAAGCGCGTGCTCAAAGTAGTACCCAAAGAGAAGCTGATCTGCTCCATTGGCAATTATGGCTACGACTGGACGATGTCTCTGCCTAAAGGTAGACACGCCACAGCCAAGGTGCTGAATACGGACGATATCTCAGTGCAGGATGGATGGCAGGCGGCGTCGGATGCGAATGCCGACGTGCGCCTGGCCGGCGACGAGCTCAATCCCCACTTTGCCTACGATGATGAAGATAACCACGTACGCCACCAGGTCTGGATGCTGGATGCAGTGACCGCATTGAATGAGCTGCGCGCCGCACGGCAGATGGGGGTGCAGACGATTGCTTTGTGGCGGCTGGGCCGGGAGGACGCTTCCCTTTGGTCGGTCTGGGACCATCCCAGCAATGTGAATGCGCCGCAGTGGCTCAAGCAGATACCGCCCGGCGATGACGTGGTATCCGAGGGCGATGGCGACATCGTACGCATCACCGGAGAACCGCACCCGGGCTCACGCACCATCGACATGGACTCCTACAACTGGACCGTGACCGATGAGCACATGTTGACGTATCCCTCGCCTTACACGATTGAGTATTACGGCTACAAACCGGGAGTGGTGGCGCTGAGCTTCGATGATGGGCCCGACCCGAAATGGACGCCCAAAATACTGGACGTGCTCAAGCAGCAAAACGTCAAAGCCACGTTCATGATGATCGGCGAACAGGCACAGGACAACGTGAGCTTGATGAAACGGGTGATGGCCGAGGGGCACGAGATCGGGAATCACACCTGGACCCATCCCGACATCAGCGAGATCTCACCACGCCAGATGGAATTGGAGCTGAACCTTACCGAACGGCTGTTCGGCAGCAAGCTGGGAGTCAAGCCGCTCTTTTTCCGGCCTCCCTATGATATTGACGAGGAGCCGGATACCAATGACCAAACGGCACCCGCGTATCTCGTCCAGAAGATGGGTTACACGATCGTCGGCAACAAGATCGACACCGGCGATTGGGACGAACGGCGACGGAAGACCCCGGAAGGCATCCTCAACGACGTGCTGGTGCAGTTGGATCTGATGAAGACCAAGCCGCAGTTTCGCGGCAGCATCATCCTGATGCACGATGGCGGCGGCGACCGCAGTGTGACGGTCGCGGCGTTACCGGTACTGATCGAGGGGCTGCGCGCGCATGGCTATGTCTTCGAGCAGGTCTCTGACCTGATGGGTAAGACACGAGCGGAAGTTATGCCGCCCTTAAACGCCAAAGAACGGTGGCAGGCGCGGGTCGATTCAGTTGCCTTCTTTGCGTGGGCGTTCTTTAACCACTTTGTGGTCAGCCTCTTTTTTCTGGGCGATGTTCTGATGAGCGCTCGCCTCATCCTGGTGGGCATCTTCGCCCTGATCGACCGGCTGCGGGCGCGCCAAACTCCGGGGGTAGCGGGCGGATTCCTGCCCCGGGTCGCGGTCTTGATTCCCGCCTATAACGAAGAGAAAGTCATCGTGCGCACTATCCGCTCGGTGCTGAACTCGGACTATCCGCATTTGCGGGTCATCGTGATCGACGATGGATCGGCGGATCGCACCTCCGAGGTGGCGCGAGAAGCCTATCCGGAAGAGATCGCGGCCGGCATGCTCACCGTGCTACGCACGGCGAATGGCGGCAAAGCAGAGGCGCTTAACTTCGCGGTTACCGATCTGGAAGAAGAGTTTTATGTGGGCATCGATGCCGATACGGTGATCGCGGCCGATGCGGTGTCCAAGCTGGTAGGCCATTTCGCCGACCCGGAAATTGGCGCCGTGGCGGGGAACGCCAAGGTGGGCAATCGCGTGAACCTGTGGACCCGTTGGCAGGCGCTCGAGTACATCACCAGCCAGAATTTCGAGCGCCGGGCGTTAGACCTGTTTGATGTAGTTACGGTTGTTCCCGGCGCGATCGGCGCCTGGCGCACGGAGGCCGTGCGGCAAGGCGGATGCTACCCGGTGAATACGGTGGCCGAGGATGCCGATCTGACGATGAATCTGTTGGAACAGGGCTACAAAGTCATCTACGAAGACCGCGCCCTGGCCTTCACCGAGGCGCCGGCCACGGCTCGTGGCCTGATGCGGCAGCGTTTTCGCTGGTCCTTCGGTACGCTGCAAGCGGTCTACAAGCACCAGGCTGCGTTTCTCCGGAACAAGGCGATGGGGTTGTTTGCGCTGCCCAACATCCTTATCTTCCAGATCCTCCTGCCGCTGGTGTCTCCGTTCATCGATCTGATATTTGTCGCGGGCGTGGTGCATTACCTGATTGACCGCCACTTCCACCCCGAAACGGCCAACGCGGCGAACTTCGAGAAGTTGCTCACCTTCTTTCTCGCCTTCCTGATTATCGACTTCGTCACTTCGGCCCTGGCCTTCAGCCTGGAGCGGCGGCATGCCGCTAACAAGGGCGATGGTTGGCTGCTGTTTCACATCTGGCTGCAGCGCTTTGCTTATCGCCAGCTGTTTTCGCTGGTGCTTTTCAAGACCGTGAAGCGGGCCATTGATGGACGGCCTTTCAACTGGGAAAAGCTGGAACGTACGGCCAAGCTGTCGGCACAGACGGAGCGACTCACCGCCGCACGATAGAGAGTAAAATTGGGATGTTATGCCAACAGCCCAGATCAGCACCGTCATTCAGCCTGTCGCGCCCCGCGGGGCTTTTCACAACGAACCTTTTATCGATTTTCGCGATTCGGAAAATGTGCATGCGATGCAAGCTGCGCTCACCCGGGTCGGAGACATGCTCGGTCATGAGTATGAACTGGTTATCGGCGGGGAACGGTCGCGCACCACGGATAAGATCGAGTCATTAAACCCGGCGCGGCCGGCACAGATTGTCGGGGTGCACCAGAAGGCGGGACTGGAACACGCCGAGCGGGCGATGCGCGCTGCATTGGAGGCGTTTGCGACGTGGCAATATGTAACCGTCGAAGAACGCGTAGCGTTGCTACTGCAGACGGCAGAGCTGATTCGCAAACGAAAATTTGAGTTCTGCGCGTGGCTTACCTATGAGGTGGGCAAGAATTGGGTCGAGGCCGATGCGGATGTGTCCGAGACCATCGACTTCCTGGAGTTCTACGCACGTGAGGCGCTGCGGCTGGCCGGGGCGACGACACCCATCCAGTATCCGGGGGAACGCAATCAGCTGGTGTATATACCGGTGGGCGTTTGCGCGGTAATTCCGCCGTGGAATTTTCCTTTTGCCATTATGGCCGGCATGACCGCCGCGGCCATCGTTACCGGCAATACCGTGATCCTGAAGCCTTCGAGCGATTCTCCGACCATTGCGGCGCGATTCCTCGATGTGCTGGAAGAGGCGGGTATGCCGCCGGGCGTGGTGAATTTCTGCCCTGGCTCAGGTAGCACCTTCGGCCACGCGATCGTGGAACACCCTAAGACGCGCCTGATCGCGTTTACCGGGTCCAAGGGGGTGGGGCTGGATATTCATGCGCGCGCAGCCCAAACCAAACCGGGACAGATTTGGATCAAGCGCACCATTCTCGAAATGGGGGGCAAGGATTCGATCATCGTGAGCACGGACTGCGATCTTGACGCAGCGGTTGAGGGCGTGGTGGCGTCGGCCTTTGGGTTCAGCGGACAGAAATGTTCCGCATGTTCTCGCGCGATTGTCGAAGATCCGGTTTATGACGTTTTTCTGGAGCGAGTGCGGGAGCGGGTGGAAACGCTGCGGCTGGGCGATCCGGCAGGCAACGCAAATATGGGACCGGTGGTAAACCGCTCCGCGATGGATACGATTCTCTCCTACATCGAGATTGGCAAGGGTGAAGGGCGGCTGCTCACTGGTGGTAATGCGGTCGTGACCCCGGAGGGCGGATTTTACCTGGAGCCGACGGTCATTGCCGATATCGCACCGACGGCACGTATCGCCCAGGAAGAGATTTTTGGGCCGGTGCTGGCGGTGATCCGGGCGAAAGACTTCGATCATGCGCTGGCGATCGCTAACAATACGGAGTATGGGCTGACCGGAGCGCTGTATTCCAGTTCAAGGGAAAAGTTGGAGCACGCGCGGCGCGCATTCCATGTGGGCAATCTGTACTTGAATCGCAAGTGCACGGGAGCCATGGTGGGCGCGCATCCGTTTGGCGGGTTCAACATGTCCGGGACTGACTCCAAGGCCGGCGGCCCGGATTATTTGTTGCTGTTTACGCAGGCTAAGTCGATTGCGGAAAAGGTTTAGGGAAGCAGGTTTCTCCGGTGCGGCGGGGTTGCGCGAAAGTTTCTTTAGAGGCTGCAGGAAAAGGAGATTATTCAGACCTGCATGTCTTTAAAAGCGCCTGGACGGAGTCGTCCCCTCAGTGGCTAAAGCCACATTCATTCCAAGGTATTATGGACGGGCTAAAGCCCGTCCCTGGAGTTTCTACATTTTCAGAGCCAAGGGCGTCAGGTGGTAGACCCCCGGGGGTCATATTTTGTAGCCGGCTGCAGTTTGATCCGTGCCAGCCCCGGACTTCAGTCCGGGGGAGCGGGTTTTCAAACCCGCGAGAATGCTTTATCTTCCAACGACCGGGCTTTAGCCCTGGTGAGGATGCCGCAAGCTGGCCAATCAACGCGTACATTTTTCCTATCCTCGACAACAGCCGGACGCCGCGCACTTCTCCAATCCGATCGTATGGGGCAGCTGCTGGTGAATGTTCTGGCGGAGAATCGTCAAAAGAGGCGTTTTCTCCTGCATGACTTTGTCATCATGCCCAATCACTTCCATCTGCTGCGGAGATCTCGCTGGAAAAAGCACTGCAATTCATCAAGGGCGGTTCTCCTACGCGCGAAACGGGAAGTTCATTTTGCTTTTGAAATATGGCAACCGAGTTTCGTAAATCACCGCATTCGCGACGCGGAGGATTACAACTACCACCACGTCTACATTTGGGAGAATCCAGTCAGAGCGGACTTGAGCGACAGACGGGAGCTGTTTGCGTGGTCATCGGCTTCTCTGGGGATAGAAGTGGACCCCCCTCCACCAGGGCTAAAGCCCTGAATTGATGTAGCGGAACGTTTACGCGGGTTTGAAAACCCGCTCCCCCGGACTAAAGTCCGGGGCTGGCACAGCTGATCCAAATACGGCAAAATGTCTTCTGCCAGCCAACTCGGCCGCTCCGAAA
>DASRRN010000755.1:0-3340 GCA_035695685.1 Acidobacteriaceae bacterium
TGGATCTTAAAGACCAGTTTTGGCGACGGCTACCGCGATACCGGCTCGGTCAACAGTCGCAAGACGAACGGGATCATTGGCGACGACGACGATACCATTGCCCAGGCGCATAACCTGCCATTCGCAAATTTCACCGCTTCGGCGGCAGAAGCGATTGCGGCGCGGGTGCTTAAGCAAAGCGACCCCAGGATTGCGGCCTACAGCTTGAAGATGGCAAAGGCTGACTGGCAGTTCGCCGTGGAGGGAATGGCGAAGCCCGCTCCCGACAGCCACAAAGATATTTGGCATGTGACGTTTGACTCGGACGACGTCGAGCACGAGGTGGCGTCGGCGGGAGTGTTAGCTTCGGTGGACCTCTGGCGTGCGACGCGTGAGCAGCAATATGAGGATAAGGCGGTGGAGCTGGCACGAACCATACTGGATTCACAACAGCGGACACGGCCCGACTGGACCACGCCGTTCACCGGCTTCTTTTATACCGGCCCGGGAAAAGATCGCATCCTTCACTATTGCCATCGTGGCCGCGAACAGGCGCCGGTTGTGGCTCTAACCCAGCTTTGTTCAGCCTTTCCCAACCATCCTGACTGGATGAAGTGGTATGCGGCGGTGACGCTGCATTCCGAGTACCTGCAAGCCATGGCAAAGTACACCCAGCCTTACGGGATGATGCCAGCCTCTATCTACACAGACACTGAGTACCAGCAAGTACCGGAGAGTCGCAGGGAATCGTTTCGCAAGCAGGTGCTTAACGGCATTCCGCTAGGAGACGGCCACTATTTGCGGCTGTTCGCAGTGTGGATGGATTATCGGGGACACTTCGGTACGATTCTGCCTCAGGCACAGGCACTGGGGCAGGCGGCTCATCTGCGCGGCGATCTGCCGGCGGCGCAGCTTGCTCAAGAACAGATGGAATGGGTGGTAGGACGCAATCCTTTCGCGCAGAGCATGATGTGGGGCGAAGGGTACGATTACACGCCTCTAGACACACCGTCGTCCGGAGATATGGTAGGCGCGCTTCCGGTTGGGATACAGACCCGAGGGGATGTTGATGTGCCGTATTGGCCGGTGCAGACCACGTGGACGTACAAAGAAGTCTGGGTACATCCGGTGGCCAGTTGGCTGGCGCTGATGCCTGACCTTAGCGGCCCGGCTCTAGTCGAGGGCCAGGCCGACTCGGCGATCAGGTTCGAAACATCGCATGGACAACCGATTAAAGTGACGCCTGATCTTGCGAGCGGGCAATTTCGCGTCATGTTGCCGCAGGGCGAATATGTGGTTCAGGGCAGGGCAGGCAAAGAGACGCGAACTTTCCTGCCGGGAGAAACTTACCACCTGGATCTTCGTTCCGGTCATGTCCTGGATTTTCAGGTGTCGAGAAAATCATCCCCGGATGGTGAAGTCCTAATTGACGTCAATGCCCAGGGTACTGGGATGCACCGTTTTGTAGTACGGTCCGACAATCTCAAGTTGAATGACGCGCAGAAGGAGATCACGTTGCAGCCAGGGACTCCGGGGCATGTTGAATGGCACGCACAGGTTGATTCGCGAAATACTCCATGGGTCGCAGTCATCGTGCCGGATGAAGATTTGGCACGACGCCAGGAAGTTCGTGGCGCGATCTGGGAGCCTTGAGTCGTTGCGTGAGAAAACCAAGACCAACCACAGATTTTAAACACCCGTAGGGTTGGTGGCAAAACGTCAGCTCAACTCGGAAGGGCCGTGTGAGAACCCGGGGCCGGGTTGTGGAGTTTCTACATTTCAAAGAGGATGGATAGATCGAAATCCGCGGAAAGCGCGAATTTTTCGGGAGTCACCGCGCTGGTGCTTTGTATCAGGGCACGACTTTAGTCGAGCCGTAAAACAAAGCATTACGGTCGCGCCCTGATGCAGGGCGCTAAAGCCGTGCCCCTAACGGCACGGAATACGTGGCCATCGCCTCCGGTATGTCAGGCTCGGCCGGAGGGTACACGGGGGCGGGTGCTCCATGGATGCGAAATTATTGGAGCGGAGGAATCTTATTCGTCTTTGCCCTTATCGGCCAAAAAGAATCGCCTCGATGAACGCGGCAAGGGCGACAGCGCTATTGCTCTTGCTGCCCGCAACTGTGTCGCCCTCGCCCCTGCGGTCGAAGACATCCGTAGTTTTCACCGACATCACCACGTCGGCCGGCATCCTGTGGAAGCAGGTAAGTGGGACCTCGGTTCGCCATTTTCTGCCCGAAACCATGGGCGGAGGGGTTGGATTTCTCGATTTCGACCACGATGGGCTGCTCGATATTTTCCTTGTCACCGGCGGCGAGACAGCGAACCGTCCCACCGATCGGCCGGCGCGCAATGCGCTTTATCGCAATCTGGGCAACGGCAAGTTTGAGGAGGTGGCGCAAAAAGCCGGGGTCGATCGAAACTCATTTTATGGTCTGGGCGTAGCGGCGGCAGATTACGACAACGACGGATTTCCGGACCTTTATATTACGGGCTATCCCCGCAGCGCCTTATGGCATAACAATCGGGATGGAACCTTCACCGATGTGACGGATAGGGCGGGAGTCGCCAACACTGGAAAATTTGCCGCGAGCGCAGCCTGGTTCGATTACGATCGCGACGGGTTACTTGACCTTTTTATCTGCAACTATGTGAAGTTCTCCTACGACCTGCCGTTGGCCTGCAGCTTCGAGGGTACCCCGACCTACTGTGCGCAGAAGGCCTATCAAGGCGATGTCCCCACTCTTTATCACAATAACGGTGACGGAACGTTTACCGATGTCACCGCCCAGGCCGGTCTTTCTCATTTAGCCGGGCGCGCATTGGGAGCAGTTGCTATTGACGTAGATGGTGACGGCTGGCAGGACCTGTTCGTAGCCCGCGATGCATCACCTAACTTGCTCTTGATGAACAAGCGCGATGGAACTTTTGAAGATCGGGCGCTGGATGCCGATGTTGCCTTCAACATGGACGGCAATGCGCTCTCCGGCATGGGCGTCGATGCAGGTGACTTCACAGGTAATGGATTCCCAGGCTTTGCCGTAACCAACTTCAGCGGCGAACGTCATTCGCTGTTTGTCAATCCGGGCCGGTTTCCGTTCGTAGCACGAACCCTAGAATCGGGAATCGGCTCCTTTACCATGCCCTATGTCGGTTGGGGGGTGCAATTCATCGACTACAACAACTCCGGTCTGCTCGGTTTGCTGATTGCCGACGGACACATATACGAGTCGATTGAAAAACAGCAACCCGGCATTACCTACCGTGAGCCGCCGCTGCTCTTGAGCAACTCCGGCGACGGCAAGTATCGAGACATGAAGGAAGCCGCGGGGGCGACCTTTCAACAGCGATTTGTCGCC
>DASRRN010000756.1:0-6253 GCA_035695685.1 Acidobacteriaceae bacterium
GTGCGCGGATACGCAGGGTTAACGAAAGGCTGGCGGCAAAGGATTACACAATATGCGTTCATAAAAACTCTCCCACTGGCTTAAGATGCGATATCGCGGGAACCCAATGGTTACAAAAGTACTGTCTTTGACCCAATAGTAATCGAACTCTAAGTTGCCTTCAACCGGAAAACGTGATCGCTATTTTGGAGGGGGAGCGGTCGAGGAAGGCGCGGGTTTGCCGTCGATGGTATTGGGTTCCATCAGTTCCGTGCGCGTCCCATCGGGATCGAAGAGATTGGCCTGGCGTTTACGATTGACGCCCACGTGCATCTCGATCGGACGATTGTAGGTTTTGAACGCGGGGCTCGCCTTTAAGGTCTCCACACTGGCGGCAACGTCAGGAACCTGCAAACAAAGATGGTGAGCGGAGCCTCTTCGGGTTGGGTCCGGCTCATCTTTCGCGAGCATAAATTCGATGTAGTCGTCGCCGTCGGGCACCTTGAGGTTCACCCAGGAGAGAACGGTTCCAGATGAACTGCCTCGCCATGTCTCCCTAAACCCAAGGATGCCGGTATAAAACTTGTACTCGGGATCTAGTTGGGTGACGATCAGTCCAACGTGGGTCAGGCGCCTCGAGACGGGGGAATCGCCCAGGAATTTGCCATAGGCGGCGACCGTCTTCCCTCCGGGCATGTACTGCACCATCTCTACCTGGTGACCGGCTGGATCGATGATGTTGAAGCTGAGATTTCCAATTCTTGCCGGTTGGGCGTGATCGGGCACCTTAACGCCCTTGGACGCAAGATAAAGCCGTAAACCTTCGATGTCGTCGGTCTCGAGAGAGATGTGGCTTAGCCGGTCAGAGTTCGCTTCCCGCTCGGGAAATAGCTCAATATACTGATGATCATTAATTTTAAAGAAGGTCATGGAAGGGGAGCCGTCTTTATTCTTCAATGAGTACGGTTCCTGGAAGCCCAGGAATTGCCCGTAGAAGGCGCGGGACTTTTCGTAGTCATGGGCAAAGAGGGCAATGTGCGCGACGCCGAGGATGTGTGGACGCTGCTGGGTCTGTGCGCACAGGAAGGTTGCCGAAAACAGCCCCAGTGCGGCCCATTTGGTCGCGTTGCGAAGCACCGGCAGCATCACTAGGGGTGCTTCGGCTTTAGGGTGAAGAGTTTCAGATCAATGGCATCTCCCATCGCTTTGTAACCGGCATCGTTCGGATGGAGATGATCACCGGGGTCATCGCTGGGCAGGAACGTGTCGGGATGATTCGGATCCCTGACTGCAGCCTCGAGGTCGACGAAGCCATCCAATGCGCTGCCGCTACGAATCCACTCGTTCACGGCTTTGCGGATGGCTTCGCCGTTTTCGGTGTAGTAGCCGGCGCCGTGATACGGCGTCAGCGTGCAGCCGATCACTGCGATGCCATGGGCGTGGGCACGAACGATCATCTGATTGAGGGCGGAAATAAGATCAGCGGCCGTCAGGCCGGCATCGGGGATGCCATGCAGGCGGCCAATGTCATTGATGCCTTCGAGGATGAGGAGATACTTCGCCCCGCTCTGGGCAATCACATCGCGATCGAAGCGCGCCAGAGCACTGGGGCCGGCTCCATCCAGCAAGATCTTATTTCCGCTGATGCCTTCGTTCAACACCGAAAGGTTGCGATATTTTGGATCGGCCTGCAGGCGTCGTGCCAACTCGTCCGGCCAACGCTGGTTGGTGTCAATGGTGGATTTGGCGCCATCGGTGATGGAGTCGCCAATGGTGATGACGGCCCCTGCATCAGGAGCGGCAAGGGTATCGATTCCGTTGAGGTAATACCAGCTGGTCGAGGTGGTGGCCGCCTCCAAAGTGGGGCTCGAAACTACATTGCCGGGTGCGCGATAGCTGGTTGCGTTGCCCAGCTGATGCTCGGTGACCGGACCCGATGGGTTGGGCAAAAAGAAGCTGACCGTCAGGTCGGAAAGTGCAGGAAGTTTGAAGGGAACGGGATCGCTCACAGCCAGGGCGCCCGCAGGAATCGAAACCGAAGGCTGACCGTTAAAGGTCACGGCCTTTCCAGAGCCCGGAGCGATCGCCGCCCCTTTGAGGGTCGGAGCAATCTCCACCGCGCCAATGACGAGCGGACCAGTCCCGTATAAATTGGAGAACCGCACCCGGACCGTTTCTCCGCCGATGCTCACGTGGACCACTTCGCGGAGGGTGGCTCCCGATTGCGTGCCCGGGGTGAGAAGCTCCTCAGCATTCCTGGCATGTGCATCCAATAACGGCGACGACGCCCAGGTGCCGACCCACTTCTTAGCGTCCGGTTTGGCGAGCAACGGCTGCACGCATAAGACAACGGTCAAGATCGCCATCAAGGTTCGACTGCGCGTAGTGCTCATCACCGATTCTCCTAAAACTTAAAGTACGCACCCAGGCTCAGTTCAGAGGTTTGCCGCCTGGTATTGGTGGTCAGCAAAGCTGCGTTGAAGTCCGGCGTCTTGTAAAGCAGCCCACGGTATTGGAATCGCAATCCAAGGTGCGAGGTAAAGATCGGATGATTGACGCCGACTTCGTAAAGCACTGGCACACGCGTCTGCTTTGAGTATTTTTGGCCGCCGACGCTGGTCGGGAGGAAAATGAGTGCTCCGGTTCCGACTGTGGCAAATGGCTGCAAGCCGAGGATCGGAATCGTCGGCCCTTGGAGCAGGTAGGCAACGGAAACTTCGTGCACGTTGTTCTGCACTCCGAAAGGGATGGTGGAAAACCTCTCGGTGAAACGGGTATAGGAGTAATTGACCTCGTAGCCCAACCAGGGATGAAACGATTGCCGGACGGTCGCGAGGGCGCCCATGGACTCAGTCGGGTGGTCGCGAATGTCATTCGCATTGACTGTCCCGGTCGATTGCCCAAAGACGCTTACCGCACCTTCAATGTTCTTCAAGGTCTGGGCCGTTGCCGGACGCCACGCAGATGAGGTGAAAAGAAGAATGAAAAGAAGGTAAAAGAAGGACCTGCGAACAGAAGGAATCCACATCAGTTTGCCCACGCTCCTGCGCCTGAAAGGAATGGAAAAGGGTACGACATCATCTTTCAACCCAAAGAGATAGCATACGCGAGCCATGGGGTTCATTGCTGTCCGGGGGCCGATGCGGGTTGAGGCTCGTCGATGTATTCCTCGATACACTGATCGAGTATCCCGTGAGCCTGGAGGATGAAATCGATGGCATCACGCCCGGCCCCCTCGCCACCTGCATTGGGAGTGACGTAATGGGCCGATGCCTTAACCTGGTCGCGGGCGTTGGCGACTGCGATGGCCAGTCCGCACACGCGCATGACAGGCAGGTCGATCACGTCGTCGCCCACGTAGGCGATTTGGTCAAGGGTAAAGGATCCACGCTGCATGATCTCGCGTACGGCACGGATCTTGAAGTCCTGCCCCAGGTAGACGTATTCCATGCGCAGTGCGCGGGCGCGCTGAGCAACTGTTTCAGATGTGCGCTTGGTAATTACGCCAGTGTGGATGCCGCCAATGCGGGCAAGCGAGATGCCAATCCCGTCGTGGGCATGGAATCCCTTGGGCTCAAACGTCTTCTCCCCCTGGCCGGCGATGGCCGCGGGCAGCGACCATATCTTGCCATCAGTGAGGACTCCGTCTACATCGAAGAGTACGAGGCGGATGCGGCGGGCGCGTTCAGCGGCGGAAAAATCCATAGCCTCATTCTAAGTACGCGAGCGTTGCGGCGGTCCGCCTGGATACAACTTTCGTTTTCTCACTGCATCTTGCCTTCAACTCAGGCTAGCGCAATGATGGAAACGCTATGAGAACTACTAAACACTTTCACCTGCATTTCGCCGCCGCCATTGTAGTTTTGGCGTTGGTCGCAACTCCCGTTTTCGGCTCTGTGTTTTCGAAATATGCGGGCATCTATAGTTCCGAAGCGCCGGATACCACCGACGCTTCTGGTCCGGCGGGTCCTGCATTCAGCGTAAGCCTGGGCCCGGACGGTACGGCAACCGTGACCCAGGATCTCGGCAAAGGCGCGATTACGACCTTTGGCCATTGGACGGATGCGGGAAGCCAGATCACAATCAAATTTGACGCCGTGGGCGACAAACCAGCGGATGCACCCATGGTTTTTCAGCCCAGCCATGACGGACTTCAGGCCGTGACCTGGAACCATTCGTTGTGGGGAAAAACGACTCCCCCGGCACTCAAGAAGGAAGAGTCGAACTGGCACGCCAACAAGAAGCACGGTTTCCTCTGAGTTCTCCGGTTGGCCGGTAGGGAGGTAGCTGTCGATTCGGCACGACCTCCCTGTCCGCGCACCTTAATAGTAACTACCACCGCTAGCGGCTCAACCACTGTCCCAACCCCCTCCTCGGTGCCCTTATATCTCGATGATTTGTTGCGAGATCGGGGATACGGCCGCGCCAAAGCTTGTAAAGTTCGCTTCTGATTCAGCCATTCGGGTTCGATTCAAACGTTCCCATCGGAAGATGGGAACCCTGGTTGTCCATGGCAAGGACCCCGTTCAGAGAAGCTCTAGAATGGACGAATGCCTCCCCAGCAGTTGACCATCGCTGAACCCGGAATAGCCGATGCGTTGGCTTGGGCGCATCCGTTGGTGCGGGAGTGGTTCACCACCAGGTTCGGCACCCCGACCTCTCCGCAGGAACTGGGCTGGCCGCCAATCCTCGCGGCTCGACCGACGCTCATCTCCGCCCCGACCGGCTCGGGCAAGACGCTGGCCGCGTTTCTGATCTGTATCGATAAACTGATCCGCCAGGCAATCGATGGCTCCCTTGCACCGGCCACCGCAGTGGTCTACGTCTCGCCGCTCAAAGCGCTCAGCAATGATGTGCAGAAGAACCTGGAGCTGCCGCTGCGCGAGATTCAGGAACTGGCCCTGGCGCGCGGCTACTTGTGCCCGCACATCCGCACTGCGGTGCGCACCGGCGATACTCTACCCGCGGAACGACGGGCCATGCTCAAACGGCCACCGCACATTCTCGTCACCACGCCGGAGTCGCTCTACATTCTGCTGACGGCAGAGAAGAGCCGCAACAATCTTTGCGCGGTCGAGACCGTGATCGTCGATGAGATCCATGCGGTTGCCGATGACAAGCGCGGCGCCCACCTTACGCTCACCCTGGAACGGCTTGACGCGCTGGTCTGCGGAGAAAACCGTCTAAGCCCGGGTGCCCTGATTCGCGGAAGATCGCAACCTCCGCTACGGATCGGGCTTTCCGCGACCCAGAACCCGATCGAGCTGGTGGCCAGTTTCCTGGGTGGACGACGGGGACCGGAGGTGGCCGTTGTCCAGGTGGGTCAACACCGCGCACTCGACCTGGGTATCGAGGTGCCAGGCGAGGAACTTGGATCTGTCGCGACCAACGCTATCTGGGACGACATCTACGAACGCCTGGCGGAGTTGGCCCTGCAACACCGGTCGACTCTGGTCTTCGTCAATACCCGGGCCATGGTGGAGCGGCTGGCCTTTTGCCTGGGTGAGCGGCTCGGTCCGGAAAACGTAGCCGCGCACCACGGCAGTCTTTCCCGGCGGCTTCGATTTGAAGCGGAGCGAAAGCTCAAGAATGGCGAGATCCGGTTACTGGTGGCCACAGCTTCGCTTGAGCTGGGCATCGATATCGGCAGCATCGACCTGGTATGCCAGGTGAATTCCGCACGCGCCATCGCGGCGGCGATGCAGCGCGTAGGCCGCGCCGGGCACTGGCGCGGAGCCATCCCCAAAGGACGCTTCTTCGCCACCACACGCGACGACCTGATGGAATCCGCGGCGCTGGTCCGCGCCATGCGCGCTGGCGTGCTGGATCAGCTGGAGATTCCTTACTGTCCAATGGATGTACTGATGCAGCAGATTGTTGCGGCGTGCGCAGCTGAACCCTGGGAGGAAGATGCGCTGTATGAAGTCCTGCGCCGGGCGCATTCGTACAGCAGCCTCACGCGCAAAGACTATGATGAAATTCTTTGCCTGCTGGCTGATGGGATTGAAGCCAGCCGGGGGCGTTATGGATCGTATCTACTGCGTGACCGGGTGAATGGCCGCATGCAGTCGCGCCGCGGAGCCCGGACCATCGCTGTTTCCAATGGCGGCACCATTCCCGACACCTCGCTCTACGCCGTGATTGTGCAGCCGGAAGGGGTACAGATTGCCACCCTGGATGAAGACTTCGCCGTCGAATCCTCCGCCGGAGACGTGATTCTGCTGGGCAACACCAGCTGGCGCATCCAACGCGTAGAGAGTGCAGGACGGGTGTT
>DASRRN010000757.1:0-4652 GCA_035695685.1 Acidobacteriaceae bacterium
TTCAGAGACCGGCCTGCAAAGCAGGTGCGGCAGTTAACGCTGGTTGAACCAACATTCATCGAACCGGGACTCGACTCGAACAATCGGCTCCGTGTGCAGTGTCCGCCAGTCCGGAATGCCTAAAGAGCTGCGGAGAGTCCCAACGTCTTAGGACGGGTTCACCGGCGCACTGCTGCACGGCCCAGTGGGTCGGTTTCGGCATTTCTCTGTGCACCCACATCTATTCCAGTTCGGCCGCCTCATCTTGCCGACCTATGGATTCCTGGTTGCCTTGGGAACGATCCTTTCACTTCTGGTCTCTGTTCGCACTGCCCGCCTGCTGTCTCTTGATACTGACAAAATATGGAGTGTGGCTCTGCTGGCGATTGTCACCGCTCTGGCGGGCAGGATTCTTCTGACCTTGTTGCATTGGCCGCGAGATCTCAGCGTCGGGTTCGGCGGGGTGGTGCTCGCAGCAGTGGCCGCAACGGTTTATGCCAGGCGCCTCGGCCTTCCCGTCCGGCGAACCGCGGACGCCTTTGCCCCCAGCCTGGCTCTGGGTAGTGCGGTGATCGCCATTGGCTGCCTGGAAGCTGGATGTAACTATGGAACGCCGACGCACCTTCCCTGGGCCGTTGTCTTCAATAGTCCGTATGCTGTGCCCGGGACCCCGCTGGGCGTAGCCCTACATCCCACGCAGCTTTACGCGAGCCTGGTTCAGTTCCTCCTTTTCGTCTTATTGCTGTGGCTGCTGCATCGCCCTCATCAGGATGGAGAAATCCTGGGAGCGTGGCTTTTCCTCGGCGGCCTCTCCGGCTTTCTACTGACGCTTTTGCGTGGCGACAGCGTCATCGCCACCCAACTGGCCAGCGCAGCGATGGTGTGCGCGGGCGGCCTGCTGTGGTTGCATCGCCCCCAGGTTTCCTATGGTGGATGACGAGCCGCGCCTTCGCCGGCTAAGTGTTCCCGAAGAGGCCAATGGCCAGCGTTTGGATCTGTTCCTGGCCCATCAATTAAACGATGTCAGCCGCTCGCGGGTGCAATTGCTCCTGCAGCAGGGCAGCGTGTTGATCGAAGGCAAGCTGGCCAAGGCCTCGCACAAGGTGCGCGGCGGCGAGAGTATTTCCATCATCGGCGATCCGCAACCCCCTCCCTTGCGCGCCATGGCGGAGGCTATACCGTTGGAGATTGTTTATGAAGACGCGGATCTCGCGGTCGTGAACAAGCCCGCCGGCATGATGGTTCACGCTGGTTCCGGCGCTACGGACGATGCCCGCAATCGGGGAACGCTGGTGAATGCCCTGTTACACCATCTGCGCGAGCTGTCCTCTACCAGCGGCCCGCTCCGCCCCGGCATCGTGCACCGTCTCGACAAGCAGACCAGCGGCCTCATCGTGGTGGCGAAGAATGACGTGACTCACACCAGGCTGTCGTCGATGTTTTCCCGCCGCCAGGTCCGCAAACTCTACCTCGCCTTATTACAAGGGGAGCTGGCGCAGGATAGGGGTACGGTGAATGCGGCCATCAGCCGCGACGCCATCCGCCGGACGCGGATGACCACGCGTCGCGAAGGAGGCCGTGCCGCCGTCTCGCACTGGCAGGTGCTCCGGCGTATTCGCGGTCCCTATGGCAGCTTCACCCTGGTCTCGGTTCGGATTGAGACCGGGCGCACCCACCAAATTCGCGTCCATATGGCTTCGCTGGGCCATCCCGTGGTCGGTGACACGCTTTACGGGGCCTCTTCCGCCATCGCCCCGCTGGCTGCAGGGACAAGCAGGCTCCCTGGGCTCGTCTTACCACGCAACTTCCTCCATGCCGCGGAATTGGAGTTCGCCCATCCCGGCAGTGGCGAGCGCCTCAGTCTGGTCTCCAATCTGCCCGCCGATCTGAGGCAATTCATGGCCGAACTGGCGCCGGCTCCGGCGATTTGAGAGGAATGCTCTAAAATAAAGAGGGTTCCTATGATCTCAATGAATGGTTGCCTGCGCCCGGCTGGCTCTCTGCTCGCGAACGCGTTCCTCTCGCTCGTTCTGCTGTCACCTTCTGCCGCCTTTGCGCAAACTCCGGCTTCGGCGCCGCCTCCCGCGGCTCCCGCGGCTCCCGCGACCCCCGCCCCATCCGGCGCGCTCGGCTCCGTACCCCAAGCGACGAATAGTGGTCAGACCACCAGTGGGCAAAACAATGGGAGTTACACCATCACCACCAACGTCAACGAGGTGAACCTGATCTTCACCGTCACCGACAAACATGGGCGGTTCATCCAGAACCTGCAACAAAGAGACTTTGCTTTGCTGGATAACCAGAAAGCTCCGGCCCAGGTTTTCAATTTCACCCAGCAGACCAATCTCCCCTTGCGGGTAGGCATCATGATCGATGCCAGTACCTCCATCCGGCAACGCTTCGAGTTCGAGCAAAACGCCGCAATCCAGTTTTTACAGCAGGTAGTCCGGCCACAGACCGATCTCGCCTTCATCATGGGCTTCGACGTCACGCCCTACGTCACCCAGAACTACACCAATGATCAGGACAAGCTGGAGGCCGGTATCACCAAGCTGCGGCCAGGTGGCGGAACGGCTTTATTCGACGCTGTATACACGGCGTGCCGGGATCAGCTGATAAAAGTGCCGCCCTCGAAACAGGGTTCTGTCCGTAAGGCGCTGATTGTAATCTCCGACGGAGACGATAACCAGAGCCGCGCCTACCCGGACGACGCCATCAAAATGTGCCAGCGTGCTTCAACCATCGTCTACACCATCAGCACCAATGTCAGCCCCAGCCGCGACCGGGGCGATGACGTTCTGAAAAAAATAGCCGAAGCCACCGGAGGCTACCCCTTTTTCCCCAAGCGCCTTGAAGAGATGAGCAGCAGCTTTCGCGACATCGAAGAGGAACTACGCAGCCAATATTCGCTGGCCTACCGTCCTGCGGATTTCAAGCTTGATGGCGGATTCCGTTCCATCTACCTGGTGGCGCTTGACCGCCGCTACATGGTGCGTGCCAAGAAGGGCTACTTCGCCCCCAAATCTTGATTGTCGTCGCGACCGGAGGAGTCATGGCTCTATCCCATATGCGCTAACTTGTTTGGAATGTTTTCTTCAATACTCCCACAAAATCGTCATACTGAGAGCCTGTGACTTTTTCGATCGTTTCGTGTTTTCTGCGTAGCTAACCGGATGCTTTTCACCCCCTACAAAGCCGTCATCCTGAGCGAAGCGCCGCGCGGATCCTATCGCATAACGGAAGGCTTATGGCGCGCAGTCGAAGGACCCCGGCGATGCTTGTTGGCAGATGCTCTTCCGAGCTTTCCAGCCACAAACTACAGGCCAAATTAAAACGTCACAAGCTCTGAGCGGAGCGTTTCACAGATTTATCGCGGAACACGACGCTGGATGGCGCGGAGCCGAAGGAACCCCGAGGATGCTTATCTTGCCTATGCCGTTCGGAGCTTTTCAACACCGAAGCCCGGGGAACGGGGTTCAGGCCGTCCATAAGTGATTGCAAATCTGTCCGGCTTTAGCCACTGGGGAAGCGCTTTTAGCTCCTCCGCCGCCCTCTCCTTGTCATCCCGACCCGGATTTCCTGCCACGCAGCGCTGAACATAGTCGCCTGTGCGCCTTTCTCTTACAGAAAGGCGCATGATGTCCGCCAACGCACTCAAGTTCGACAGGAAGCCGAGGGATCTGCAGTTTCACTCAACCCCAAACCAACGCCTCGGTTCCTGAACAAATCTCCCCTTACTTACTCCCGCCGGCAGCCGGTTTGGTCCCATACTTACGCACCGCCCGGTCCACGATCGAGTACAGTAACTGATCGTGATCCGCTTTGGCCTGCGTCTTGATGTATTCACCAAACTCATGCCCCACCGTCTCATTATCCGGCAGCACCAGCCCGCGCTTCTGCGCCGAAAGCTCCGCCTCCGCCTTCACAATCGCAAAAAATCCCGCCTCTGTCTTTCCCCCCAATTCCCACGCGTCATGAACCGAACACGTCACCGCCTGGTCAATCGTGAAGTTGGGCGCAGCGTCGGCAGACGCCTGTTGTCCGACAGCAATGCACGGGAACAGGCTGGCAGCCCACAGAACGAGAGCAAATCTGTTCGTCATAAAAATTCTCCTAGTGGCGGTAGTAGTTGTTGCGGTCTCGATTGTTCTGCGCAGACTGGCCGATGATCGCACCAATACCCGCACCCGCGGCGCCGGTAATCAAGGAACCTTTGACTCCACCGCCGAACACTGCGCCCAGCGCGGCCCCGGCTGCACCCCCGATCAGCGCGCCCTTGCCCGGACCGATACCACCCTGGTTGCGGTTATCGTAGTAGTGATTATTCCCATGGTTATAGTTGCCGCCACCATAATTTCCTCCGTGGGCACCGCGCCTGGCTCCATCGTAGAAGTGGTTATCGTTTTGCCGATTCTGGGCGAGGACTGGCAGTCCACCACTAAGAATCGAGCAAACAAGAAGCACCGTAGCCGGCAAGGAAGCAAATCGCATAGTTTCCTCCGTCGCGCAATTATATGCGCCAGACCCTTCGCAACCTCATCCGAGCATTTCCAGAAGTTCAGCCTGTTCAATCACCGGAACTTTCAATTCTTTCGCTTTATCGAGCTTCGATCCCGCATCTTCGCCTGCCACTACGTAGTTGGTCTTCTTGCTGACCGAGCCGGAAACGCGGC
>DASRRN010000758.1:0-7022 GCA_035695685.1 Acidobacteriaceae bacterium
TCAAGCGAATAGTCTGCCGCCGTTAGCGTTTGCGAGCATTAGTGAAAACGTTTTCTCCCGACCCGGAAAACGTGCTGATCAAACGAACGCTACGCACGTCGAAATTTCTGCTTGTGGCATTCCCAGGCACGAAAGACAGACCTGGCCCGCCGGCAAGCAATGCACACAGATCTTATTTTCGATAGCTGCACGATTTGGAGGCGGACGATGCAAACATTTATCAGGCGCCAGCTGGCCGCAGCCTGGCTAATCTTCGCAGGGCTGCTGTTGATCACCTTGCCGGTGTGGGCCGTCGGTCCCACAGGGAAGATTCTCGGGTCGGCCAACGACCCTAGTGGGAACGCGATTGTCGGCGCCAAGGTGACCCTCACCAACCAGGGCACAAGTGAAATCCGAACGGCGCTCACAGGCAGCAGCGGCGATTTCACCTTCACCCAGGTACCGATCGGCAACTATACCATCAATGTCGAGGCCACAGGCTTCCAGACGTACGAGCAAAAAAATCTGGTCTTGCAGGTGGATCAGAGCATCAGTGTTACGGCCACTCTGCAAGTGGGTGTTGCCACCCAGGTGGTCGAGGTCAATGGCGGCCAACAAGCCATCGACCTGGTCGACGCTACCGTCAGCAATGTGGTTGACCAGCAGCGCATTGAGAATCTTCCTCTGAACGGCCGCGACACGCTCCAACTGCAATACATTATGCCCGGCGTTTCGTATGACAACAACAACGTGTCCCACGGGCAAGGGCAGCATGAGGGCACGGTGGTCAACGGCAACCGTCCCGGTTCTAATTACTACCTGCTCGACGGGGTAGACATGACCGACCCTTATCTATCGACTGCGCCGGTCTTTCCCGCCCCGGACGCCCTGCAGGAATTCGACATCCAGACCAGCAACTTTACCGCACAGTACGGGCGCAGCTCCGGGGGCCTGGTCAACGTTGCCACCCGTGCGGGCACCAACTCCTTTCATGGCGGCCTGTTCGAGTTCTTCCGTAATACGGTGCTCGATTCGCATAACTATTTCGATCCGGTCGGCTCCCCTGTTCCCGCGTTCAAGCTTAACCAGTTTGGCGGGTTCCTGGGTGGCCCCATCATCAAAAACAAAACCTTCTTTTTCGGCTATTACCAGGGCACACGCCAGCGCAGAGATGAGACCACGACGGTAGGAACGGTGCTCACCCAGGCTCAGCGGCCTGACCTCAATGGCGGCATTTCAAACTTTTCCGGCATCATCGATCCTCTCACCGGGCTACCTTTTCCAGGCAACGTCATTCCCGCCAGCCGGATTGATCCGACCGCGTATCAGTTCATCACCAAGCTCATGCCGCTGCCCAACAACAGCACCGGCGGTTACACATTCAATAGCCCGCTTGCTGACAACCAGGACAATCTGAACGAAGATCAATACCTCGCCCGCATCGACCATTCCTTCTCGACCAACAATCTCCTGTTCGGCCACTATTTCTACAACCAGGATGTATCGAATGGCCTGGGCGTCGACAACATTCCCGGCCTGCCTCACCAGAAGTACTTCCGCAACCAGAACGTCGCCCTGGACTACACCCACACCTTCAATCCAAACCTCATCAACACCGCGGTCTTCGGCTTCTCTCGCATCGCCCACCACCGTGGGCCGACGATCAGTGTCGGTTGGGGCAGCTTCGGCGGTCCACAGTCTACTTCGCGGGCTGGCGTCAACAGCGATCTCTACACCAGCATCAACGGCTCGGTCAGCGCGGGCGGCGACGGCGATTTTGTGCAGAATCGGCAAACATGGCAATACACCGACTATCTCGGCCTGGTAAAAGGCCGGCACACCATGAGCTTCGGCGGAGACTTCCGCCGCGAGGCCTCGAACCGGGTCGAAGACTACTACACCGATCCAATCTTCAACTTCAACGGTCAGTACAGCGGCAACGCCTTGGCCGACCTATTGCTCGGCCTGCCCAACTACTACAACCTGCAGACTGAGGTTTCCAGCCGGCTGCGCCACAATGCATTCGATGTTTACGCGCAGGACAATTACAAGATCAGTAAACGAGTGACCATTGATGCGGGCATTCGCTGGGAGCCCTTCCTGCCGCCGGTCGATAACCTTAACGACCAGATCTGCTATGACCCCACCTTCACCAAAAAATCGGCCTACTACCCAACCGCACCTCCCGGAATTCTTTTCCCCGGGCCCCCGGACGGAAGCGGTTCTCTCGGCCAGGGCGATCCTGGGTGCCCCCGCGCTATGGTGCCGAATCGCTGGAAAAATGTGGCGCCTCGCGCAGGCATCAACGTGGATCCTTTCGGCAACGGCAAAACTTCGGTCCGGGCCGGATTCGGCATTTTCTGGGACCAGGCCCGCCTGATCGCATGGAACCGCTTCTCCACCGCTCAGCCTTTCGATGCATCCGTGATCGTCAACGGGCCCAGGGTGCTGCAACCCAGCTTGAGCGCAAACAACATCTATACCAACGGCCAGGTGCAGAATCCCTACCCATTCATCGTTCCTCGTACTTCCGTACAAAGGGCGGCTTTCAGCCCCAGTTACGGTGGCAACTGGCCAACCGCGGCGGGCGAGACCGTGCTGGCGCCTAACTTCAACGAAGGCTACACCAGCCAATGGAACCTCTCCCTGGACCAGCAGCTTGCGGCCAACTTCATGATGACCATCTCCTATATTGGCAATCACGGCACGCATCTATTTGTCTCTCGAGAGAACAACTATGCGCCTTTGTCGACCTACGATTCGACGCTATCCATTGCCCAAAACAATACCAACCTGCCTCAGCGCCGCAGACTGAGTTACATCCAATGTGGCACCGGGTTGCCCAGCGCGCCCACCGCAGCTTGCTATGGTCCCATGGAGATTCTCGATCCCGCGCTCTGGTCAAACTATGACTCGCTCCAGGTTGCCCTCAATCGCCGATTCCAGCACGGCTTCAGCTTGCTGGCCTCTTACGTCTGGGGCAACTACCTCGACGTCGTCTCCTACACCGCCGAAGGCGGGAACGGACCGCGCGATCCAACCGATTTTCGTTTGAGCTACGGACCTTCGGATAACAACGTGCGTAACCGTTTTGCGGCTTCGTATATCTATCAACTCCCGACTTCACAGTCTCTGCACGGTTTCAAGGGCGCCCTGGTCAACGGCTGGCAAAACCAGTCCATTATCATTGCCCAGAGTGGTTCGCCGTACTCCATCAATAGCTCCCTGGACACCGCTGCCACCGGCATCAGTGGTGAGACAGCCGACCTGACCGGTACTGCCATTCAGCCAACCGGCGGTCGCAATGTCGCCCACTTCTTCAACACCGCCGCCTTCCAGAATGCGGCGCCTGGCACCTTTGGAGTCACCGGGAGAAACTTCCTTACCGGCCCGACGCTCTTCGATATCGATTTCTCCGTCTTTAAGGAGTTCCCGGTCTTCGAGCGCGGCAAGGTGGAATTCCGTGGAGAGCTGTTCAATCTCCTGAACCACCCCAACTTCATGAACCCCGACCTCACTGTTGGCGACGGAACCTTCGGACAACTCACCTCGGCCCGCAGTACCGGCACAGGAGCTCCGCGCATTGCACAGTTCGCGCTCAAGTACCTCTTCTAGCCACCGCGCACTCCTCTCGACGATGCCCCGCATTCCCCGGCGGGTATCGCGGCGGGAGGAAGTTTGTTCTCGCTGGCTCTAAGATGGAAAGGTAAAAGCAAGAACCGGCATTAGACAATGGCGAGCATGGAGATGAAACGGGCCAGCCTGTTGGTGGCTATGGGGCTCACATGGGCAATGCCCAACGTTCTGTTGGGGCAAGACACTGCGGCCCTGCTTGATCAGCACCGCGAACGGGCCGAACAGGCACTCCGTGCCGACGACCGCCCAACCGCTGAGCGGGAGTTTCGCGCCATGCTTGCGCTCGCTCCGCACGATAGTAAGACCCTCACCGGGTTGGGCGTTCTTCTCTACGGCGAAGGCAAAGCAGAGGAAGCTGTTGCGAACCTGCGTCAGGCCCTCGATATGGACCCCACTGCCCAGCGGGCGGAGTTGTTCCTGGGCCTGAGCGAGGCCGATCTCGGCGATTGCGCAAAAGCAAATCCTATTCTCTCGAAATACTTTGCCAGCGAGCCCGCGGGCAAGCTGCAGAGGCTGACCGGCTTGGCCTTTCTTGCCTGTGCCTCCAGCCAAACCGACCCGCTTCCCGCCGTCCAGGTCGCCGCGAGCCTGAATAGGCAGTATCCCGGCGATGCCGACGTCTTGTTTGAATCTGCGGAGCTTTACACCCGCCTGTGGAACCAGAGTGCGGGCGAATTGCTGGCCAAACACCCTGATTCGTATCGTGTCCACCAGTTAGCCGCGGAGGTTTACGAGGCGCAAAACAACTACGATCAGGCTATCCGCGAATATCGTCTTGCCCTGGTTGCCAATCCGCAACTGCCGCAGATGCACTTCCGTATCGGACAGCTCTATCTCCGCCAGGGCGCTGCGGATGCGGACAACAAAGCCATGCAGGAGTTCCGTCAGGAAAAGGCAATTCATCCGGATTCTGCCGTCTCCGACCTGGCCATGGCGGAAATTGAAAGGCATGGACACAAACTCGACCAGGCGAAGCTTCACTACCAGGAAGCAGCCCGCCTCAATCCGCAGCTGGTGGAAGCGCGAGTTGGCCTGGCACAAACTCTCCTGGCGCAGCATCAGACTGAAGCTGCGGCGACTGAGTTGCAGTCTGTTCTGGCCGCGCATCCCGAGAATGCCCAGGCGCACTATGCCATGATGCTGGCTTATCGCGAGCAGGGAAAGATGCCGCAGGCCGCAGCCGAAATGGCACAGTTCCAACAGCTGCAAAAGGCACACGATCAGAACTTCCAAAGCAAACTGGACGCGCTGCTTGGCTCCAAGCAGACGTCCGGAGGCGCAGCCGAAAAGTGAAGCATCATCCTGTGGACCGAGTGGCAGCAGCACGAGTTCCATCACCCCGATCTCCCCGTCGCCGCGAATTCCTCCGCCTTAGCGGCCTCGGCCTGCTGTTAAGCGCCGGCGCCCGCTACGGCTTACCGGCATTCTCGGCAGAGGCCGCATCGCCTTCACCCCTGGGCTATACCCTGAATGACGTGGCCGCCAAAGCGGGGCTCGACTTCCTCCAGGTCTGTGGCGGTGACAAAACCAAGAAGTACATCCTTGAGACCACTGGTTCGGGCGTTGCTTTTATCGATTACGACAACGATGGCTGGCTGGACATCTTCCTCGTCAACGGCAGCCGCCTCGAAGGCTTTGCCCAGCAGCAGGCCCCAGGAAACAAGCTCTTCCACAACAATCGCGATGGCACCTTCACCGACGTCACCCGAAAAGCGGGGCTCGCGCATTCCGGCTGGGGGCAGGGTGTTTGCGTGGGCGACTACGACAACGACGGCTTCGATGACATCTTTGTTACCTATTGGGGTGAGGATCTGCTCTATCACAACAACGGTGATGGCACCTTTACCGAGGTCGGGCGCAAGGCCTGCGTCACTGGGGACCCCGCGCGTTGGAGTACCGGCTGTGCCTTCGTCGATTACGACCGAGACGGCAAGCTCGATCTCTTCGTCACCCATTACGTCAACTTCTCCCTGAAGACCGCCATGCTGCCAGGGAGCAATCCCTACTGCGTCTATCGCGGTATCGCTGTCAACTGCGGCCCGCGAGGGTTGATCGGTGAGACCAGCACGCTTTATCACAACAACGGCGACGGCACCTTCACCGACGTCTCCGGAAAATCAGGCATCCTCAAGCCTAGCGGCTACTTCGGCCTCGGCGTCCTCACCGGGGACTTCGATAACGACGGCTGGCCGGATATCTATGTCGCCAGCGATTCCACTCCGAGCCTTCTCTTCATGAACAATCACGACGGCACATTTCGCGAAGAAGGAACGCTCCGAGGCGTAGCCTTCAGTGAAGACGGCATGGAGCAGGCCGGCATGGGGGTCTCTGCCGCCGACTACGACCATGACGGCTGGCTCGATCTGCTCAAAACCAACTTCTCCGACGAGGTTCTCAACCTGTATCACAACGAGGGCAAAGGCTTCTTCACCAACCTTTCCGATGCTGCCAGGACTAACAAAGAAACTCACTTCGTGGGCTGGGGCTGCGGATTCTTCGATCCCGACAACGACGGCTTCGCTGATGTGCTCTACGTCAATGGTCACGTCTATCCTGAGCTTCAGGGCATGCACATCGACACCGCCTATCGCGAGCCGCGCGTGCTCTATCGCAACCTTGGCGATGGCAAATTCGCAGAAGTCTCACAACTCGCGGGACCGGTCATCACCGACCCTTCCACCGGACGCGGATGCGCCTTTGGCGACTACAACAACGACGGCTGCGTCGACGTGATCGTGAACAACCAGAACGCCAGGCCTTCGCTGCTTCAGGTGACCCGGCAAAACAACAATCATTGGCTCAGCCTTAAGCTGACCGGGACGAAATCCAATCGGAGCGCAATCGGAGCGCGTGTGAAGTGCGTCGCTGGAACGCTCTCCCAGATCGATGAGGTGCGCAGCGGAGGCAGTTATCTCTCGCAGAGCGACCTCCGTCTTCATTTCGGGCTGGGGCCGTACAAACTCATTGACTCGCTTGAAATCTACTGGCCCAGCGGCGCCGTCGATCGCTTCGAAAAAGTTCCGGCCGATCAATGGCTTCACCTCCAGGAAGGGGGCAAGCTCACGCCGCGCTGATCTCCGCGCACGAGCCATTGCTATGGTGATCCTTTCGCGGCCAAGCGCCATGGTTCTACTCCTTGGAGCGGCTTGTGCGCTCACGCCCTGCACCCTGCTCGCCCAGGCTCTGCCTGCGAAACCTTCGCCTGCAACGGCCGCAATCGAACACGGGATCCAACTGCTCCGCGGCAAAGACAGCGCTGCGGCGAAACTGCAGTTCAGCCAGGCGCTCAAGGCGGATCCTCATTCAGCCGACGCGTTCACCTGGCGTGGCATCGCCGAGAATCAGCTCAAGCAGTACGCCGAGGCAGTGCGTGATTTCCAATCGGCACTGCGCCTCGCCCCCAATGA
>DASRRN010000759.1:0-4773 GCA_035695685.1 Acidobacteriaceae bacterium
AATTGGCACGGAATACGTCCGGGCCGACCTGTTGCCTGCCGTCGACGCGCAGAGACTTCGTGCGCTTCTGGCGAGTTATACCGATCAGCGAATATCGTTCTATCAATCCCGCGAGCAGCAACAACTTCGCCGGGTGAACTCGGACACTGCTCATCTCCAGATGGAGCTGTGGTCCACGGTTCTTCGGCCGGCCGCTTCGCAACCAACACCTTTGGCCGCACTGGTCGTTTCGGGCATGAATGACGTGTTGAATTCGCAGGGATACACACAAGCCGCGTGGCGGAAACCGTATCGGTTGCGGCATGGGCCTTGATGTTAGGGATCGCCCTCTGTTGCAATCTGCTGATTGGCTTCAGTATCCACCGTACTGATGCGGACTCCGTAGTATTTTTGATTCTGACGCTGACTGTGTCGATCTCATTCTTTCTTATCGCAGACATCGATAGCCCGCGTGGAGGCCTCATTCGGGTGCAGCCGGTGAATCTTATCAGCCTCTCTCGGTCGCTGCACCCGCAGTAACTGGAAACACCAATATTGCGTCTGTGGCGATTGCTTTCGAAGACTCTGAGTCGTTCTACCACGATACGGCGCGTGTACCGTGCCGAAGCACCCGACCATTGAGACCGCCGCTGGAATTCGGGGCCGCATTCCGTCATTTCGAGGGCCGGATATTGTAGGCCTTGATGTACTGGTTGGCGAAACTCTCAATTTTCGGCGATGACCATGATCTGAGCGCTGCCATTGCCCTGAAGATCGAGCATTACCGGTAGATGGCCGAAGACGTAGTCGGTGGTGAGCCTGTTGCGACTAAGCTCGACGAAAAGTAACTAACGCTCTGGGTTGCTCTTCGACATCTTTGTCCTCCGTGGAGACCCAGGTCGCTCTCGGCGCTTAACAACGAACCACTTCCTGCTGCGACTACTACTTCGAGCTTGGAGCGGCCGACTGTACGATCGGCAAATCGACGCTGATGGCGGCATGGTCTGACAACGGGCTGTCGACGAAGGCCTGGTTGGCTTCGTTCATGGTGCGGGCGAAGCGAGGAGCAAAACGATACGAGTCAGCCGACGTAGGGTCACCTTTCAGGTAGGCCTTCACGAATACCCAATCGAGCCTGTATTTTCCCTTGATTCCGATGGTTCGGGGCAAAGCGAACGTTGTCATAAACCCCTTACTGCCACGCTCGTTCGAGTTACCCAGGGTTCCCTGGCGGCCAAGCACCGAGAATGCAGCATCCCCACGGAAGTCAATCCTTGCCTGGTCATCAAACCGAAACTTATTCAGTTCTTTAAAGAGGCCCTGTTCGGGATTGGCCGCCAACAACGGAACGCCAGAGGCGGTTGGGTCACTCTGGAACTTTGTCGTCTTGAAGGTTAAGCTGGCAATGTCCATCCCGAAACCCACGCCAGTCGCATACTTGACCCCTTTTGTGGCCCAATACGAAGGGGAATTGAGCTTTTTCAGCACGGCCGATTTTATGCTGACCACCGAGCCATCTGCTCCCGTCGTGTTCATATCCCCGGCAACGATCACGGGATGAGAGATCGGCCGAATGAAGTCCAGAATTTCATCCATCTGCTTCACTCGACCCTTGGGTGTCGTACGATTCTCAAGGTGTGCGGCAACAATGGTGACCTGGCCTCCGGGAAGGCCAGATACATCGATGGTTGCAATCAGGTTGGTGCGGCCTCCCCGGCGCACCTCGCGTACCATCTCTTCTCCGAAGAGAAGGCTTGCGCCTTTTCGTTTACCGGCTTCGATTTGCCCATACTTTTTCTCCCCGTTGTACCAGTCGTAAGCCTGATACTGAAAGGGCACGAGCTTCACATCCCGAAGAGGGTAGCGAGAGAGAATCGCGGTGCCATGCAATCCCAGAAGGCGCACCTTATCAACGCTAAACAGGTCCTCCAACTCCTTGCGCTCGTCTGGATTCTCCACATTCGCAAACGATTGGGTACCTAATATCTTGGGATCCACTTCTACAAACTCCACACCATAGGCCCAGTTCATCTTGAGTGCATTGGCAAGGTCCTTGACCACGGCCCGGTAGTCACTTCTCTTCATGCCCCAGTCGACCTCGTTCAATACCAGCACGTCTGCCGACTGAAGCACCTCCATCTGCGCACGAAGCACCTGGTCCTTTGCTTTTTCGGCGTTGGTGTTGCTGGCGGTCTCACTGTGCACCTCGTTGAGGAATCCTTGCGTATTGGTAAGCAATAGCTGGATCTTGTCGAATTCAATTCCCCGCTCGATGTTCCATTCGACTAGACGCAGCGAGGGCCCCATGCCTTTGATATCGGGCCGCAACGGCTTTATCCCGTTGAAATATGCTTCATTATTGACAAAGGGAGTCGTCAGCAAAGTGTGGAGTTTGGCGCCCAGTGCGGGATCTATTGTTTCTTCCTCACCGAGAGCGACCAGTTCCTGGTAGCTCATCATCGTAGGCTGGGATGTCCGCGTATAGTCGGTGCCAGTTCTATCCTGCGCTGACGCTCCAGAACACAAGAGTAATGTCAGGAACATGGCGAGCTGGACTCCAACGGAAAGGACACCATTGCCTTCCACAAGAGACCTTCCTTCGAGATGTGCCTTGAACGTTTCTTTTAAGATTGTCATGTTGTTTGAGCCAAGTTACACGCACAAGGTTCGTTACACGCACAAAGGCCGATTGACCTTATTCTCAAGAGGAAGCACTTGTGGAGACGGGAGCAGTCTACAAAGCACGCTGGCCCCCGCATACTAGTAGAATTGGCAGTCATCCAGTAAATTATCCGAGCCTTGCGGGATCGCTCGGAGTGGTCTCTTGACAAACGCTCAGTCGCAGCCTCCAGCTCGAGCAATCATCCTGGCCCGTCACCGCATCCGATTTAATTCGGGATCTAAGAAAAACCCACGGTGGACTGTGGCTACGTCGCCGGCAACAGGTTTGTCCTGTCTCTTGTAGTCTTGCTAGTATCGACTCTGCCCGATGCTCAAATATCGTAGTGCACAGATAAAGACAGCCCACGCCGAAGCCGCAACTTTTGGCGGCGCAGGCCGCCCGGAAAATGAAGCGCGAGGACAGAGTCGAAGGTTGGTCGTCCTGCAGACCACGCTTTTTAGCGGGTATCTAGATGATTGCGCCTTCTGACTCAGCAGTGATAGGTGGCAGTCATGATCTATACTCGATTGATATTCCCATGGTTTTTAATTTCTTTCGGCCTTTGCGCGGTTGCGAGTTCGACTAGCTCTGCGTTTGCTTCTGATCCTCCTGCAACTGATTTGATCTCCCTTATGGATGCGCCCGGAGGTACTTTGCCGGACGCTCCGGACGCACAAAATCCGGTGACCGAAAAGGGCCTGCCGCTAGCTATCCTCAAGGACCAGGTCGGGGTTTGGACCAGCCCAGTGCGCGTCAGGGCTCACGATTTGATTTGGCTGCTACCCCTAGGCGCAGCAACGGGTGTGACGCTGGCAACCGACACAGACGCAATGCGCGACCTATCCCGCGACCCTAGCTTTAACAAAGACACTGTGAATGCTTCAAATGCCCTACTTGGCGGCGTGATTGCCATACCGGTAACGATGTACGGCGTCGGCCTCATCAAGGGCAACGCGCACGCCCGAGAGACGGGTATTTTGAGCGGCGAGGCGCTTGCGGATAGCGTAGTGCTAGATCAGGTTGCGAAAGTCATCTTTCGGCGTGAGCGCCCGCTCTACGACAATGGGTCGGGCAAGTTTTTCTCATCGAACGCCGGGAATAATTCGTTCCCGTCGTCACACAGCATGTTGGCATGGACTTTAGCAGGTGTAACCGCAGGAGAGTACCCGTCGAAACGGGTGCAGTTGGGCATATATTCTTTGGCCTCGAGTGTAAGCCTGATGCGCGTCCTGGGGCAGGAACATTTCCCGACGGACGTCCTGGTGGGAAGCGCTGCCGGGTGGCTGATCGGGCACTACATCTTCAAGAAGCATCAACCGCGTCCCTTGGCGACTTCGCCTCGAGAGAAGATATGACTCCTCCGTTGTCCGGATGGTCAAGCCGTCACAACTGCGACCCGATCAACGTTTACTGAGTGATCGGTATCGCATTTGCAATTTGCAAATCAACCAGCAGGTTCAAACGGTTATCTGTCTGGAGGAACTTGGCGGCCGGTCTGCTCCGATTGCCTGTAACGAAACCCTCTTTGACTGTGGCCTTCACGGAATAGTCGGGGAAATAGTCGGTTCTTCCCGCATTTATTGGGACTTCTGCGCGATGATTGTCAGTCGAAGATATCCCGCAGCTGCGCGGAAGCTAACTTGCTGCTTTTTATCGTCCATGAGCGGAACCAGCTTATCTCTTAAGGCGGGATCGTTGTGCATTGCGACCACGTGGATTGCCGCAGCGCGCGTGGCCCATTCCTTGTCTCCTAACGCCGCCTCGAGCACATCCCATGTCGTGGGATCTGCATCACCTTTAGCTAGCGCGAATATTACGGAGGATGCGGCCATCGATGCTGGATCCGCCGACAGCCCGAGAGCCGATTCCATCCCGGAACCCAGCCCTGGCAACGCAAATTGATTTGCCATGATCCCGAGAAGGGTTGTGGTCGGAGTATGGACCATTCGAACCAGCGACCGCTTCTGGGTGCTCATGAAACTGGAACTCGTCTTTTGGTTTCCCTGCAGTACATCCAGAAGGAAAGCCTTACCGTCTGGCTGCTTGAGACCCTGGAGCGCCAGCGCAGCCGCCAAATCGACCTCAGGTACCGAATCCTTGAGCGCTTTTTGTAGAGCTGGAACTACTTCGGG
>DASRRN010000760.1:0-3079 GCA_035695685.1 Acidobacteriaceae bacterium
AGATTGAAGCCTTCATGCAGTTGATTCGGGGAAAGGGATGAATGTGCCTTCGACAAAGTCGCTGGAAAGCGCCACGAAACGAGGCCGAAGCAGTGGTGGCGGAAGACGCCGTGCGCTCAAATTTAAGCCGACGCCCAAGTAGCTAAGAATGTCATCCGGCACCTTTCGCCACACCCGTCCGCTTGAGCGACGAGCCGTTTCCTCCGGCAAGTGAACCAGAAATTTACCTCCGCGCTGGGGAGAAGCGGGACAAACGGAGTAACCCCTAACGCTAGGTACGGGGGTTACTCCGTCTGGAAGTTATGAAAAAATCGATTCTTCGTTCCCGAGTGATTTTCAGTTTAAAAAATACGCGCCAGGATCCGTTTTAAGCGATTACTGGGGCCTTGGTGTACATTTCCTATCAAAACAAGAGCTAAGTAAATCAGTGACTTGGATTTTTTCACATCTTCCTGTCCCGCTTTCCCCTGTCCCGCTTTCGCCAGAGGTAGCCCTGCAGGTCCTGTTTTCTTGACTCGTGCCCGCGCGGACGCCTATTATCCAGCATCCATGGCTCATAAGTTTCTCGCGGCATGATCGGGACCACGGTTTCGCACTATCGCATTCTGGGCAAGCTGGGAAGTGGAGGAATGGGGGTAGTGTACAAGGCCGAGGACATCAACCTCGGACGCATGGTTGCGCTCAAGTTCCTACCCCAGGCGCTGGCTGAAGATCCCGAGGCTTTTGAGCGTTTCAGACAAGAGGCTCGCGCCGCGTCAGCGCTAAACCATCCCAACATTTGCACGATTCATGAGGTGGGAGAATTCGGGCAGCAGCCGTTTATTGCGATGGAGTATCTGGAAGGAGAGAACCTTCAACAGCACCTGCTGGGCGGACCCATCGGCATTGACGAACTGATGGAGTTGGCTATCCAGATAGCGGATGCATTGGACGCGGCACACCAAGGGGGCATTATCCACCGCGACATTAAACCGGCGAACATCTTCATCGCGTCGCGCGGACAGGCGAAAATTCTGGATTTTGGTCTGGCGAAATCGATTGGGGCGAGCGATGAAACGCAATCTTCCGCGCGTCTCGGAGAGCCTGTTAGCCCTGGAGTGGTACACCTTCAGGACAAGCCCACGTTGGCGATCGACACGCATCTGCACACTCGCCCCGGATTTGCGATGGGTACGGCAGAATATATGTCGCCGGAGCAAGCGCGGGGAAAAACTCTTGACGCGCGCAGCGACGTATTCAGCTTTGGCGTAGTGCTCTATGAAATGGCTACGGGCCGAATGCCGTTCAATGGCGACTCCTCGGCGGAGGTTTTTGCCGCGATCCTGCATGAGAACGCGCATCCCATAACCAGTCTGAATCCTGACGCGCCACTTGAGCTGGAAGGAATTATCAACAAAGCTCTGGAGAAGGATCGGGATTTGCGGGCCCAGAATGCGGCTGAGCTGAGAAGCGATCTGAAGCGGTTGAAGCGTGACCTCAATTCAGACCGCTTGACCGCTGCGACCGCCCGCATTCCAGGGGCGACTGCCGGAGATTCGGCAAGCGGCGCCATTCGACCGGCGGCAACTCGGTCGAGGTCGACAATTGAGCTACGTAGCGCAGCTGGCCGGCGCTGGCGATGGCTTGGCTTCGGTGCCTTAACACTCCTGGGATTGAGTGCTCTTGCGTTTGTCATGAGGCCCGTACTGCCTCCGCCCAGGGTGGTCAGCTCGCTACAGGTCACAACGGATGGGCAAGAAAAGTCGGGCGGGGCGACGGATGGCGCCAGGCTCTACTTTTCAGAGAGCGGACAGCTCTACCAGGTTTCTACAGCCGGAGGGGAGATGGTCCCCATACACGAGGCCACTGAGGATATATTTCCCGTCGACATATCACGAGATCGCTCCCGGCTGCTGGTGTTGACCAAGGGCTTCGTCCCGGAGGGCAACGCCGCCTGGACTCTGCCGGTTCTGGGTGGCGCCGCGCGCCGATTGGGCAATGTGGTGGCAACGGATGCGTCGTGGTCCTGGGACGGAGATAGGTTGGTGTATACGTCCGGTAAGGATGTCTACGTCGCAAAGGACGATGGGGCCGAGCCTCGCCGGCTGGCAACCTTAGACGGTGCTGCCACCTGGCCGCGCTGGTCGCCGGACGGAAGCCGGTTACGTTTTACCGTGAACGGCGCGAACGGATCCGCCATCTGGGAAATCGCGCCGGATGGAAGCGGCCTCCATCCACTGCTGACCGGCTGGAATAGCCCACCGGCGGAGTGCTGCGGGAGCTGGACGCCGGATGGAAGATACTTTGTGTTCCAGTCGTCGCGCGGCGGTGTAGCCGATATCTGGGCCATGCGCGAAGCGGGTAGCCTGTTGCACCGAGTGAACCACGGGCCGGTCCAGTTAACGTCTGGGCCTACAAGTACTTTTGCTCCGTTGCCAAGTACAGACGGGAATCAGATTTTTGTCCGGACGATCCAACCGCGTGGGCAGTTGGTGCGCTTTGACGCGAAAGCCAGCGAGTTTCGCCCCCTCTTTCCGGGTTCACCCCCTGGCATTCAAGGATCGGGTGTGGACTATTCAAAGGACGGAAGATGGATTGCCTATATGAGCTACCCGGATGGGAGTTTGTGGCGGAGCCGGCCCGATGGCAGTGAACGATCGCAACTGACCTATCCTCCGCTTTTGGCCTATATGCCACGCTGGTCCCCCGATGGTAGCCAGATTGCGTTTATGGGTCAGCTGGCGGGCAAACCGTGGCAACTGTATATCGTGAGCGCGCAGGGCGGCCCGGCACAGCAACTCATGCCCGAGCAACGCGACCAAGCCGATCCTACCTGGTCGCCGGATGGAAGTTCGCTGGTGTTCGGAGGCCAGGCGGTAGCTGAAAAAGACGCCGCCAACGTGAATGCCATTCGGTTGCTTGATTTGCGAACTCGCGCGGTCACCGTTGTACCCGGGTCAAAGGGTCTGTGGTCACCACGCTGGTCGCCGATGGGAGGCCGTCTTGCAGCCATGTCAAACGACGGAAACGAACTGTTCGTTTACAACTTCAGCACCCGAGCGTGGACCGAGTTAGCGAAGGCCTCCATTGGTTACCCGAC
>DASRRN010000761.1:0-5353 GCA_035695685.1 Acidobacteriaceae bacterium
ACCTCAAACAGCAGCCGATTCTTCAACGGATCGGCATCGACGCGGATGTGATCGCCGTGAAGCACCTCGCCGTCCAGAATCTTGATGGCCAGAGGATCCTGGATCAAGCGCTGGATGGCTCTCTTCAATGGACGCGCTCCATATTGCCGATCGTATCCGGTCAGCAGCAATTGGTGACGCGCACCGGGGGTCAACTCAAGAGAGATCTTGCGCGGTTCCAGCTGCTTGCGCAGATCGGCCAATCGCAAGTCAACGATATGCTCCAGTTGCTCCTCGCCCAGCGGACGGAAGATTACGACATCGTCCACGCGGTTGAGAAACTCCGGCCGGAAATGTTGCCGTAACAGTTGCATTACCTGTTCCCGTGCCGCGTCAAACGCGGCCTCGCTCTCCAGGTTTTCTGACTGCAGCAGGTGTGCTCCCAGGTTCGAGGTCATGATCAGCACCGTGTTCTTGAAGTCCACAGTGCGGCCTTTCGAATCCGTCAGGCGGCCATCGTCTAGCACCTGCAACAGGATATTGAAGACATCGGGGTGCGCCTTCTCGATCTCGTCAAAAAGAATCACCGAGTAGGGCCGTCTGCGTACCGCCTCGGTTAGTTGGCCGCCTTCGTCGTAGCCGACATATCCAGGCGGTGCGCCGATGAGCCGGGCGACCGCATGCTTCTCCATGTACTCCGACATGTCGATACGAACCATCGCCTGTTCGTCATCGAAGAGGAACTCCGCCAACGCGCGTGCAGTTTCCGTCTTACCCACGCCGGTCGGTCCCAGGAAAAGGAAGGAACCGATGGGGCGCTTGGGGTCGCTCAGGCCGGCGCGTGACCGCCGAATCGCGTTGGCTACTGTTTCCAGGGCCTCTTGCTGCCCGACCACCCGCTCACGCAGACGGCCTTCCATCTCCACCAGCTTGCGCACTTCGCCTTCCAGCATCTTGTCCACCGGAATGCCGGTCCACTTGCTCACAATCTTGGCAATGTCTTCTTCGTCGACTTCCTCTTTCAGCAGTCGGCCACCGCCAGCGGCCCCATCCTGTTCTGCGTTCAGGCGCTTCAGTTCCGCTTCGAGCTGCGGAAGCTCGCCATACTGGATAGCGGCCGAGCGTTCCAGATTGCCACGCCGCGTCTGCTCTTCCATCTCAAAGCGCAGCGCCTCGATCTTTTTCTTCACTTCGGTCAGCCGCGTAATTGCCCCACGCTCCGTCTGCCAGCGGGCGCGCAGCCCGGTGGCCCGCTCCTTTAGCGCCGCAAGTTCCCGCGTTACTACCGCCAGTCGCTCTTTTGAATTTTTGTCGGTCTCCCTCTTCAACGCCGTGCGCTCAATCTCGAGCGAGATCATTTGCCGCTCAAGCTGGTCAATCTCCACCGGCACTGAGCCGATCTGGATGGCCAGGGAAGCCGCTGCCTCATCTACCAGGTCGATAGCCTTGTCAGGCAAGAAGCGGTCAGAGATGTAGCGATGCGAAAGTGTAGCTGCGGCCACGATGGCCGAGTCCTTGATGCGGACATTGTGGTGAGCTTCGTAGCGCTCTTTGAGACCACGCAGAATTGCGATCGTGTCCTCGACGTTGGGCTCGCCTACGAACACGATCTGGAATCGCCGCTCGAGCGCCGCATCCTTCTCGATGTATTTACGATATTCGTTCAGCGTAGTGGCACCGATAGCCCGCAACTCGCCCCGCGCCAGCGGCGGCTTCAACATATTCGATGCGTCGATGGCTCCTTCTGCCGCGCCTGCCCCTACCAGGGTGTGCAACTCATCGATGAAGAGAATGATCTGTCCATTCGATTCTTCAATGTCTTTGAGTACCGCCTTGAGCCGGTCCTCAAACTCGCCACGATACTTCGCACCTGCCAACATGGAGCCGAGGTCGAGCGAGATCACGCGCTTGTCGCGCAGGAGCTCAGGCACATCGCCAGAAACAATCCGGCGCGCCAACCCTTCGACGATCGCGGTCTTACCCACGCCAGGCTCCCCGATCAGCACCGGGTTGTTCTTGGTCCTGCGAGAGAGTACCTGGATCACGCGGCGAATCTCTTCATCCCGTCCGATGACGGGATCCAACTTCCCCCTCCGTGCCAGCTCCGTCAGATCCTTGGCGTATCGGTCCAGGGCCTGGTACTTGCCTTCGGGGTTTTGGTCGGTAACCCTTTGGTTGCCGCGCACCGAGGTAAGTGCCTGCAGGATCGCCTCCCGAGTCGCTCCCGCGGAGGTCAACAGTAATTGCGCCGGATCTTTCTTGGTCTGAGCCAGCGCCAAAAGCAGATGCTCGGTCGATACATACTCATCTTTGAAGTCCTGCGCCTCCTTTGAGGCGTCGTTCAGAACCCTCTGCATGCTCGTAGAGAGGCCCGGCTCTGAGGCCGCTGCGCCCGAGACTTTCGGCAGTCCGGCGATCGCGTGGCGGACACTGGCCAACATTTGTTCGGTGGGCACGCCGATCTTCTGCAACAGCGGAACAATGATGCCTTCTTTGTCTTCTACCAGAGCCATCAACAAATGCATCGGCAGCACTTCCGGCTGACCGTTCTCATTTGCCAGCGAACTGGCCTTTTGGATCGCCTCCTGTGATTTCAACGTAAACTTGTCCCAGCGAATTGCCATATGGGTGTCATCCTAACTGACCAGATCAGTCTTGATCGCTAACAGAGCGAAGGCAAGGAGGGCATCCCCCTGGATGCCGCAAAGCCTGGTCGTTATTCCTATTTTGATCTTGAAATTGTGGTGCCGGCGTCGAAAAAAGAATGTTAGTTCACCCCGGGGGAGCGAAGCTACCGGGGTGAACTTTAACCGGTAAAGTTACGCCGTCTTCGCAGTTTCTGCTGCTACCGGCTGGTTGTTTTTCAGTTCCTTGGTGGACCCTACGTTTATCTTGATTTGCTTGGGTTTGCTTTCGGGACGCTTCTGCAATTCCAGGCGCAACACCCCGGCATCGTATTCAGCCTTGATGCTCTCCGGGTCAATTGTGTTGGGAACCGTGAAAGCGCGATAGAAAGTACCGTAGCGACGCTCCACGCGGTGGAAGTTCTCTTCCTTTCCTTCACTCTGGAAGCTTCGCTCACCCTTTACGGACAAGGTGTTATTTTCCATCTGCACATCGAGATCCTCCTGGCGCATGCCTGGGATTTCGAGTTTGAGCACCAGCTTGTGTTCGTCCTCATAAATGTCGACAGGGGGCACGAAGCCCGCAGCGGTCACGAGTTCGTTTTCTCCCGGGTTGCCACGGGAAAAGTCCTGAAAAATGTTGTTCATTCGATTCTGTAAAGCCAAAACGTCGCGGTATGTTTCCCAGCGGGTAAGTGTCATGCGTTTCCTCCGGAGCGGGCCATTCAATGACCAGCTATAATGTTTGATGCTAATCATAGCATAGATGAATCATAAAATATGAGTGTATTTACATCATATTTACGCTCGGTAGTTCAGGCGTTGCTTCCAGAAGCGCCTTTGTATAGGCCTTGCCGGGGAAATGACAGATCTGTTCGCACGTTCCCGTCTCCACTACCTTGCCCGCTCGCATCACCACGATGTTGGTCGAGAGATAACGCACGAGCGGCATGGAGTGGGATATGAAGAGATAAGTCAAATGGAATGTTTGCTGTAGGTGGCGCAGCAGGTTCATGATCTGGGCTCCGACGCTAACGTCGAGCGCAGACACGGGCTCATCCAGCACGAGCAATTCGGGCCGAAGGGCGAGCGCCCGGGCGATGTTGATCCGCTGCCGCTGGCCGCCGGAAAACTCGTGAGGGTAGCGGGGCAGGGCAGACTCGTCCAGACCGACTTCAGCCAGCAGCTCCCGCGGATTCTCAACCGACCGCCTTTCCTGGCCGTCTTGACTATGAATGCGGAAAGGCTCGGCGATGATCTGGGCAACCGTCATGCGCGGGTTGAGGGCGGCGAATGGATCCTGGAACACGGGTTGCATTCGGCGGCGCATCGTGCGCAGCCTGGCATTGGAAGCGCCGCAGATAACTTCCTCTCCGTCGAAAGACACGGTTCCAGAAGAGGGAGGGATCAGGCCCAGGATCATCCGGGCAACGGTGCTCTTGCCGGAGCCGGATTCGCCCACCAGTCCAAGGGTCTCTCCGCGGGCTATGGCGAAGGAGACGCGGTCGACGACGCATTTTTCCTCACGTGCCCCACGCCATCCGGAGCGCCGTGAATAGTTCTTGGTGAGCTGGTCTACTTCGAGCAGAGCCATGCCCGGATGGTAGCAGCCGCTCGGGTGTTAAGGTCCACAAGCTCCTTACCTTAATCGCCGAAGCCTAGTGTAGTGAGCTGTGAATGGAATCGTTTATCCAGAGAGGCTGGAGCGAGCCAAAGTCCCGCAGAGCCTGCCCTGAGCTTGTCGAACGGGGACGGGCTGAAAGTAGCCCAGGACTGCGTCCTGGGTCTGGAGTTTCTACATATTTCGGAGTTGCGAATTCGCCGCCGGAAGACATTTTTGCCATATTTAGATCAACGAACCGCCTAAGCTGTGCCAGCCCTGGACTTCAGTCCGGGGACAAGCTGGACTGCAGTCCAGGGTCAAACCCGCGAGAACGCTTTATCTTGCAAATACCGGGCTTTACAGGCTGCGGAAAACCGAATTCTTTGAAGGGGACGGCCTTCAGGCCGTCCGTAAACGTTGAAAACAGGTCCGGCTTTAGCCGCTGAGGGAACAGCTTTCGCTCCCTATTCGACCTTTTTCCGCAGCCTCTTTAGCCCTGGTGGCACGCGGGCACAAACCCGAGTGACCTTTGGGCGGTACTCCTGTGCGGAAAAAAGCATCTCGCCACTTACGTCAAACCCCGAAAGGCTCTATCTCTTAGAGCAGACGATATCGGCAGGCGACGGCTTCTCACGCAACCGCGCCCTGGCCGGCAGTTGCCGGTAGTTTCGGCCTTCCGCGTGAGCGAAGGATAGCTTCACCGCTGTCCGGTGCCTCATCCTATCCCTGTCTCAAAATCACCAACATCAGCAATGAGTGGCCTACCGCGGCTCTCAACCCCCTTTGTGTCACTCAGAGAGCAGCAAACAAATCCAACCCAATCACCAGCAAACCAAGGAACGAGACGACCTATGCCCAAAAATACTGCCTGCGATCCCATCACCGATCAGGAAATGGCCTTTGCTCACCTGATCCTTTCCGGAACCATGAATGACCGCCGCGCTGCCGAAGCGGTCGGCCTCAATCCCGACACCGCCGCCTATACCAAAGCCAAGCCCCGCGTCCGCGCCTACATGATCGAGCACCGCGCCGCCGTCAGCGAAAGGCTGGTGGACCAGGAAACGGACAGGCTGCGCCAGCTGAACCTTGGTCGCGACCAGATCCTGGCCCGGCTCTGGGAACTGGCCACTCTTAGCCACGAAGTGAC
>DASRRN010000762.1:0-11053 GCA_035695685.1 Acidobacteriaceae bacterium
CTTCCTGTACAGCAGGCAGATTTCGAAGAACTGTTCCGCGCGATGCCGGGTCTTCCGGTCACCATCAGGCTCATCGATCCACCGCTCCATGAGTTTCTGCCCACGGAGGTGGCAGCGAGGGAAGAGCTGGCTCAAGCACGGCTACAGGGGGCGGATCAGGAGACGGTATGCCGGCTTGAAGAGCTTCTGGCACGGGTACAACAACTGAGCGAGTCTAACCCGATGTTGGGACTCCGCGGCTGCCGCTTGGGGATCGTGAGCCCGGAGATTATTGTCATGCAGATCAGGGCAATTCTACAGGCCGCGCTTCGGGTGGATGCTGTAGGCATCACCGTTCTACCGGAGATCATGGTGCCGCTGGTTGCCTGCGTTGAAGAGGTCCGCTTTCTAAGGAAGGTCATCGAGGGCACAGCCGCTGATGTCTTCCGGCAGGAAGGTCGCCGGATCGGCTATCGTGTGGGGGTGATGATTGAAGTACCACGCGCGACCGCGTGTGCGGACGAGATTGCGCGGGAAGTGGACTTCATGTCATTTGGCACCAACGATCTGACACAGTTGACGTTCGGCTTTTCGCGCGACGACGCACACAAATACCTGGATACCTATCTGGAGCTTGGCATTCTCAAGCACGACCCTTTCCTCACCATTGATTGCGATGGCGTTGGCTCGCTCATCCGATCGGCGATCCGTAAAGCCAGGATCGCAAATCCGAGAATCAAAATTGGCGTTTGTGGCGAACACGGGGGCGATCCGGCGTCGATCGCTTTCTTTGAAGAGATCGGGGTCGATTACGTTTCTTGCTCCCCGGCCCGGCTCCCGATCGCTCAACTCAGCGCGGCGCATACATCGATCGCGCGACAACCCATTGCGGTACAGCAAGAGAAGGTACCAACCGGTATGCGGCTGGTCTAAGGTCTACCGGCCGTGCGGCAAGCACGTTAGTTGAGAACGCCCCTCACCAACCCACGCTCGAACTTAGATCGAGCAGCCCTTGCGCTGGTTCCACAAGCCGCGGGTGAAGTCAGGAAACTTGACCGGCGCACTGCCCTGAGCCAACGAAGTTTTGCTTAGCGGGGTGGGCACTGACCAGGCTGCGCCGTCATACACATCCATGTCCGGCGGCAGACCTTCGCGCATGCACTGCAACAGGCGGTAAATCATGATGAAGTCCATGCCGCCATGCCCGCCGGATGTGCTGGCCATGGCGCCTTCCTTGGCCCAGAGGGGACTCTCGTAGTCTTTCTTGTATTGGTCGATGGTTCCCCACTCTTCACCACCCGGCTGTCCGTCGATGTAGATTCGCGGTGGGTAGTCGGCAAAGACGCCCTTGGTGCCGCCGATCATGTTGATCCGGCTGTAGGGTTGAGGATTCGAGGTGTCGAACTTGAGGGTGATGGTCAGGCCGGAGGCGGTCTTGATCAGAGATGTGTTCAAATCACCCGTGATGTACTTCTCTTTCCACTTGGGGTCGCCCTGCGGCGTCTGCGCTTTACGATAGGCAGCCAGGCCCAGTGCCGGAGTGCTCATGGAAACCATGTAGTCGAAGCGGTCGCCGCGGTTGATGTTCATGTAGTTGGCCACCGGTCCCAATCCATGCGTCGGGTAGAGGTTGCCATCGCTCAACGTATGGAAGGCGCGGCGCCATAAGCCTTCGCCCTTGCCAGAGAACATCTCTTCCCGCAGATCGTGCAGGTAGGCGGCCTCACCGTAGAGGATCTCACCGAGCACCCCCTGACGCACCATGTTCAGGACCAGGGTCTCGGTGTAGCCGTAGCAACACTCCTCGAGCATGATGCAGTGCCGGCGCGTCGCCTCAGAAGTGTCGACCAGCTTCCATAAATCCTCCAAAGTGTAGGCGAGTGGGACCTCGACGGCGGCATGTTTGCCGTTTTCCATGGAAGAAAGCGCCATTGGGGTATGCCAATTCCAGGGGGTTGCAATGACGACCAGATCGAGATCACTTCTCTTGGTCAGTGCCTCGTAGTCGTGCGGACCCTTGGTGTAGAGTTCGGGCGCCTTTTGACCGGCCTTCACCACCAACTGGCTGGCGTGCTCTGCTTTCTCCGGCACAATGTCGCAGACGGCAACGATTTGCGCGTTCTGTGCCAGGAACCAACCGAGCAGGCCGGTACCTCTTCCGCCAACGCCAATGAATCCGATACGCGGATCCTTGGTCGCGGCGAACGGCGTATTGATCATCGAATGTGAGGGGGAATGTGAGGGGGAACGCGAAGAGGCGGGGTGCACCACATCGCCGAGCGCACTATGGTCGAGTTTGAACGCAGCGGTGACCATGGCGCCAAGCTGAAGGAACTGCCTTCGGCTGGGTTCGGTTAAATCATCTTTCACGGTCGGTTCTCTCCTGGTGGTGACGTTGTGCGCGGCTGGTCCTGCTCAAATGCGAAGGAAGATCTTGCGACGATACATCCAGAAAAGAAACAGCCAGTAGAGCAACAGAATGGATGTTCCAAGAAGCAGAGGCTGCAGTCCGGGACCAAGGATCAGAAAAGTCTTTTCGCCCAGATTGGTAACAAGATTACGGGCCAGGAAATTCTCCCACACATGGGCAATGAGATAGGCGGCAATGGAGTTTGTTCCGACCACGACGAGCGGAAAGGCCCAGCCACGCCATTGCTTTACGTCGATGATCCAACTGAACACGGCCAGGAACAGGAAGCATATGCCGCCGCTGAACAAAGTCCAGCTGGGAGTCCAAATGCGCTTCACGATCGGGCAAATGCCAGTGAGGTGAAAGAACAGCCCCAGCGCGAAGAGTATGACGCCCGCGGTGAGAAACCTGCGGATGGGTTGTTTAGGGGCGGTGGCAAGAAACCATTGTCCGGCAAACAGGCCCAGGATCATGGTCCCCAATGTGGGGATGAAACTCAACGTGAGGTAGCCGCCCTCGTTGTATACGAACCTGTGATCGCGCGGGAACAGGTTCAGGAACCACACATCAAAGGCCTGGCCCAGGTTGCTGTTCTTGTTCCAATGGGCGCGAAAGCCGCTGTAAAGATGATGCCAGTCGCTGGGAACGCCGACGGCTGCGTAGTTGAAGCCGGGTCCCGGAGCGGGATAGAGTGCCCAAGCCAACCAGTATCCAAAAAGGATGGCACTGAAGGCGATCCACTGATCACGCACCGGGCGAAAGGCCAGCAAGAAGAGAAAGGTATAGCCTAAGCCGATTTGCGTGAGCGTGTCTTCAAAGGTGAAGTAGGTCTGGCTGCTGGAGAGAGAGCGAAGGAAGATGCCCAGCACAATCAGGAGCAACGATCTCCAGATGGTATGGCCCAACATCCCGGCAAATGAAGCGCCTTTCCGTTGGCGGCTGCGGATCGAATAGGGGAGCGCTACGCCTACCAAAAATGAAAAGGAAGGCTGGATTGTATCGTGCAGCGAACAACCGAACCACTGGGTGTGGGTCTGGTTGAAAGCCAGAATTTTCCAGAAGAAACTGTGATTGTAGTAGGCGGAAACTTTAGCGAACTGCAGTACTTCGCCCATCATCAACAGCATGACCAAGCCACGGTATGCATCCACCGCTACATTGCGAGCCGTGGGCAAAGACGGGCGGACAGTGGTGGTGGCAGCGGTTTCTACGCCTGCTGGTATTGTCTCCTCGGCCTGGAGTACTTCGCGCATTGTCAGCTCCGGATTTTACGCCTGAACGGGTTCACCAAGCGCTTGACACCGATGCAGGCTGACTAACTGCATGACTTCTCCGGTGGCGCGGGCGCCGAACAGACAGAATTTTTGCCATGCTCGTAGAACAGCGCCGTCGATATGAGCTATGATCGTATCGTTTATTTTCGAGCTGTCAACTAATTCTTTCGCTTGAGCCTTCGTTTGTCCTTCGATTGGATCAGCAAAGTAGGATCGATTTACGGGGTAGACTGTTGCCAAAGCGCAAGACAGCGAAAGGGACTGTGCAAAGTGTGCAATCCGGCATGCGGAAGGGTCGCTCCACATCACACGTACTTGAGCAGGCGGTTCCTCAGACTGTGACCACGGACGATTCCACCCCGGCCCGCCCCCTGGATGGGATGATGGCAGAGGAACGGCGGACGCAGATCCTGCAGATCGTGCGCAGCGAGGGTCGCGCCCGGGTCAACGAATTGGCAAATCGCTTCAGCAGTTCAGCGGTTACCATCCGCAACGACCTGAATGAGCTGCATCAACGTGGCTTGGTGTTGCGTTCCCACGGCGGAGCCGTCCTTCCGGAAAAGATTCTGCGGGAATCGCCGGTCTATGAGCGCCTGAAGACGCACGCGGAGGAGAAGCGGCGGATCGGGGCGACTGCGGCCACACTCATCCAGGACGGGGAGACCATCATCCTCGATTCGGGCACAACTACGCTGGAGATTGCACGCCAGATCAAGAACAGACAAGGCCTCCAGGTCATCACCAATGGAGTGAACATCGCCGCCGAGCTGCTGGATGCGCGGGATGTACAAGCGTTTATTGTAGGGGGCACGCTACGCGGCGATTCGGCGTCGATCATTGGGCGCTCGGCCGAAGAGATGTTCGAGCAGTTCTCGGCGGACAAGGTTTTTCTCAGCGGCGCAGGATGCGATCCCGACTTTGGCGTAAGCGGCGCGAACCTGGACGAAACCATGGTGAACCGGGCCATGCTGCGCATCGCACGGGAAGTGATTCTGGTCGCCGACGCCAGCAAGTTCTCCAAGCGCAGCATGGTGCGGATCGCGTCATTTTCTGAGATTGACACCATCGTCAGCGACACTGGTTTGCGCACGGAAATCCAGGAGAAAGTGCGTGGGTTTGGATGCAATCTGATTCTGGCGTAGGGGTCTGACAGCATTTCGTGGAGCACCCGTCCTATTCCTGAACGTTCAGCTTTACTCAGTCTTCGCCGCCATCGCCATACCCGCCACTTGCACCGCATGCGCCAGCTCCGGGCGCGTGCTATTCGCTCCGGAGTTGGTCTGCAACGCTGCAGCTCTGTAAAACACCCGGGCCTGATCCGGAAGTCCCGCCTGCTCGGCGGCATTTCCCGCGCTTAGCAAGCCGTTGAGACGGTTGGGGCTCAACTTTAGGGCCACTCTGTACTCTGCCAGCGCCTCCGCCGGCTTGTGCTCCAGCAGCAGAAGATCTCCGAGCATCTCACGTCCGGGAATATCCACCTCATCCTGCCCCAGCTTGTCCTGCTGATCCGCTGCCTTGCGCATCGCCGCCACCGCGGCTTCCGGATGATCTTCTGCGAAAGCCTGCCAGCCAATTAACTCGTCGCGCTTAATCCCGAGGCCGGTCCCAAAAAATGCGGCTAAGGGTGAGTCTTTCAATGCTTCTCCATTCCGGTTGAGACCGATCAATGCGGCGGCAGCTAGCTTAGGATCGTGCAGATGGCCCGCAGCGATGCCCTGTCCCCAATAGGTATCAAAACTCTGGAAAGGCGGGGAACCTGCCGCCGGTTGCAGAGTGGCTGCAGCCTTCCAGTCGTGCATCTCCACTGCATAAACGGCACTGAGCTCGTTGGCAAAGAAGGGTCCAGCGTCCTTCATATCGTCCATGCCGCGCATCGATCCCATTTGCTCCCCGATTGCTGGCATCCTGGCCGTCAGCGCGCGCGCTTTTTCATCCTGCCCTACCTGTAGATAGGCGTAAACGAGAAACTCCTCCGCATGCATCTGATGCGCTGCGCCGGGCTCTCCAGCGGCCTCAGCCTTTTCCGAGGCTTTCACCGATGCAAGGTTCGAGTCGATATCTTCCTGCCACATGCCAAGCCGGGCAAAGATATGCCCCGGCATATGCAATGCGTGAGGCGAGGAGGGTGCGATCCTCGCGTACTCCCGTGCCGCCGCAAGCCCGTCGGGAGCCAGCGCCGGAGTGTCGCAGGTATGGATAATGTAGTGCGCTAATCCAGGATGATCGGGATGCGATGCGAACAGAGGCACCAGGATCGCCAGCGCCTGGTGTTCATGGGTGAGCGAAGTATCGCCCGGCGGCACCGAGGCAAGCATCGACAAAGCATCAAAGGCCGCACCCTCCACGTCCTCCGGGAACCTGGCGTGAAGCGCATCCATCTTGGCTTCATAGGCATTGGCCCGTTGTTCGAAGGACGCATTCGCAGGATCGAAAAACGCACTCAGCGCGTCGATATAAGACTGCTCACGCGGGGAGATCTTTGCCGGCGGCGCAGCCAGAGCACGCGCCCTGGCCATCTCCTCGGCTCCCCGCTTCAATTGCGCCTCTTCCGGGTGCTGCCACAGCTCCTGAAACTGGGTCATGGCAATCCCCCAGTGCGCCATCGCGCACGCTGGATCGTCCTTGGCGATGGCCTCAAATTGCATCTGTGCGATGGTGTAGCCAAAGGAATGCAGCAGCGCCACTCCACGCTCCATCGCGGGCTGTGAGCGGCTCGCACAAGTGGTCGGGAAGGATACCTGGCCCAACTTCTCGCCGGGCGCCGGCGCGTCGTCGTGATGGTGGTGCTCCGGCATGGACGACGTTGATTGGGCAGAGCCGACGATGCCGTACACGGCAAGGGCGCAGACAACAGAACAGGCACACAGGAATCGAATCATGGGGGTAAAGCCTATTCCCCACCTTATGCGCTCAGCAAGAGAGAAACGGAAGGACTGTCGTTAAGAGGTACGGGCGCCGGGCCCGTTTGACGATGCCGAATGGATGGTGACACCCTGGACTACACGGTTGATCACGCCATTTGGGCTCGGATTGTCAGGATTCAGCCCGAGGCGAAGGCTAAGGTAGTATCCCAGCAGCTGAGGAATCAGGATCTCAAAAGGTGTGCGCAGATCATCGGGTGCATCCGGGAGAACGGCAGGGATCACGTTATCAAAAAAACTGGCGTGCTCGGCCGGGCCGGCGATACCAATCAAATAGCCCAACCTTTTGGATCGTAGCTCATGGATGAGGTCGAGTTCGTAAAGCCTGCGGGTTGGATCGCTGGAGAGCAGGCAGAGCACCATCGTATCCGGCCTTACGAAAGACATGGGACCGTGGCGAAGACCAAGATAGGTTTCAGTGACAACCGGAAAATGGCCTGCGGTCATTTCCAATATTTTGAGGCCGGCCTCCCTACCCCATCCCAGCAGCGGCGACGAACATAACACCACGATGCGGTCGCGGACGCCGGCGGCGACCCGCTGGCACTCCTTATCGATGATGGGGAGCAGGGTGCTGGCGCGCTCACTTGCCGGATCGGCCTGTTGCGCGGCGTTGTGGGGCTGCGCTAACAACAGACCTGCCAGCACGAGATTTGAAAACGCACCGGTCATCACCAGGCTGCGGTCGTTGGTGCGCGGATCGAGGACGATGAGACTATCCAGTCCCGATTGCGCCAGCAGACTCTCGTTATTGCAGGTGACGGCCAACTGGAGAATTTTCGGACGTAGGGCGCGCACTCGCTCCACGACTGCGGCGCTCTCCGGGCTGTCGCCGGATCGGGCCAGGGATATGACCGCACCCACACCGAGCAGGTAGCGCTCGGCATCAACGAGTAGATCAGTGGTGGGTACGGCGATGGCGCCTGGCCATGCCGGCGCCACGCCCGAGGCCGCGTACGCCGAACTACCGGCACCGGTCAGCAGTACGCGGGTATGGGAGAGCAAGCGGGTAAGGTTCATCTGTTCAGAGGCAGCGCAAACGCGAGCCACCGTGGTGGGCCACAGCAGTGGCTGCTGAACAATTTCCTGCAAGGTATAGAGAGGATCGTCCCGGCGATCCATTCCCGCGGTCATATGAAGAGATTCTGACATTCCTGAGGGCTCCACCCCTCTCCAGGGTTGCCGTCCGACGATTTCCCGAACCGCTCCAACCGAGTCGCTGCGGAAGTATATCGTAAGCCTACGTAAACACCAACCAAATCGATTGAAAGTCATCGGCGGCGTCTTTCAGGCAATCTTGGAAACGGCTGCTAGGCCTCCGGAACTATTGATAACAGGCCGCTTCAGAAGACGCAATGGGCCCGCCCAGGAAAAGGATGATCCGCAGCCGGAGCTTCGTTTGCTTCCTATCGCTTCAAACGAAGAGCTCTTGAGTTCCAAATGAATTTTGCGATTAATACTTGTCTCCTAACCTTAACGGCCTGTTTCGTAAGCACACGGCGACATTCGTAAGTTAAGCAAACCCAGGGCCCAGTGCCACCCAGTTCATGTTCCCCTCTTAGCCACGGAGGGCACGATTCCGTCCAAGCAGAGACTTTTCCCTAGACTGTTCAGCCGTACCGTAAAAATCAGGGCTGTTGAGACCTTTTTAGCCAAGATCCCCATCAAGGCCCGGAGGGCCGCCGCTAAACTTAGCCCAACCCGAAGGGCTGGGCTCTCGAGTTTCAGTTTTGGGTTTTGCTTTGTATCAGGGCACGACTTCAGTCGTGCCGCTCAGGAGGAAAGAGAATTGGGCTTCAGCCCCTGCAATGGCAATCCTGCACGAAATGCATTGCGCATCTATCTATGGTTCAGGGCCCGTTAAAGCAGGACTGATACGCCTACTTGGCAGAGAAAAAAGCGCAGGGGCTAAAGCCCATGTCTTTGTTGACCCCCTTGAGCGGCACGACTGAAGTCGTGCCCTGATACAAAGCATCAGACCGGTGACTCCAGAAAACTCGCGCATTTCCGTAGATTTGGATGTATCCACCCTCTCCGAAATGTAGAAACTCCAGGGCACGGCTGAAGCCGTGCCCTTCGTACAAAGCATTTTCCCGCAGCCTGTATAGCCCGCATAAATAGGAAACAAAACCTGCTGCCCTCACCCACAGACTTAACGCTCTTATCGCTCATAGGGCGCTCCTTTTTAGCCAAACCACTCAGTAGCATTTGGGCGGGCAAGAAGACGGTTCACGCAGACTTTTTTGCCATGCTATTTTTCGTCATGACGAAAAACATCTGTACATCTCACAACACCTCCGGACAACCATTCATGCAAATGCGCCATCTATTCGGCCTCGCCTCCACGCAGCACTGATGGACCTCTTAGTTGCATCCTTGCAACTTCGGGCCGTCCACATTCCCTGAATTCACGTAGTGAATGCCTTATAGTGTAGGTATGAGCGCAACAGGCACAGACCGGTATCTCTTCGGTTCTTTGGAATCGAGCGCCAAGAATCAGGCGAAGGTCCGAGAAGTAAATTTCGGTTACGAGCAACCCGAGGGGGTGGTTATGACCTCTCTGGATTTTGCAGTCAACTGGATTCGCAAAAGTTCGGTGTGGCCGATGACGTTTGGCTTGGCCTGCTGCGCGATCGAAATGATGTCGATGGGTGGAGCTCGATTCGACGTGGCGCGTTTCGGCGCAGAAGTCTTCCGGCCGTCCCCCCGGCAATCTGACCTGATGGTGATCGCGGGGAGAGTATCGCAAAAAATGGCCCCGGTCATTCGCCGGCTTTACGAGCAGATGCCGGAGCCGAAATGGGTGATCTCGATGGGTGCTTGCGCCACTTCCGGTGGAGTCTTTAATAACTATGCGCTGGTTCAGGGAGTGAACCAGATTATCCCCGTGGACGTGTATGTACCGGGGTGTCCGCCGCGGCCGGAGCAGTTGATTTATGCGATCACCCTGTTGCAAGAAAAAATTCTGCGCGAACGGGGAACCGCAAAACGCGCATTAAACTTCCAATAATTGTGCAATTGTAATAACTTTGCTGGGCGGTTCCTTTTACCTGTGGGCGGAGATGGCTTGTTGACGAAAGAGGTAACCAAGCTCTTACTTCTTGTGCAATCCCACCGTTAAGATGTTGAGAATTAAGGCTAGTCGAGATTAGAAATATGCTGTAGATTACCGGATGTGACTGTTTTGCATCCTACACGGTCTGGATTTCCGTGATGCGAAATTGATTTTGACTCGAGCCCGTCCCATTTTGGCTCGATGGCCTTGTTGAAAGACTTCCAGGTTTTTGTATGACTTTCCAGTGGTTGCGGAGGATAGACGCATGCACTCTCGCCCCTTGACTTCACTGGGCCGAATTCTACTTGTAGCCAGTGCTGTGGGACTCGGTTCGGTGAGTCTCCTAGCGCAGAATTCGACCAGTACAGCCCCAAAGCCGGCAGCTCCTGCGGAGTCGCCAGCTTCACGCATTGACATTTTTCTGGGTTACTCGTACCTCGCGCCGCATGGCTCGGTTACGATTCCGTCGGGCGCCAACATTGGCGTCAGTGGCCCGGTTTCCTATTCGTCCATCAACTACGGCGCAATCGGGAGCGTCAGCTATTTCTTCAACCGTTACGTCGGTGGGCAGCTCGAATATGCTAATCATCCCGACGGAAACAATGACGGAGCCTCTACCGGACAGCTTGGTATGATCTTCCGTTACCCGACTGCGGAAATCACTCCGTTTGTCCATGCAGACGCCGGGTTTGTCAGGTTGGGTGGCCCCTACCACCAGCCTTACACCTATGGCCCTGCCCTGACAGTCGGCGGCGGAATGGACTATTCTTTGCCGTTTCTGGGTGGCCACCTCGGGTTGCGCTTGTTCCAGGCAGACTATGAGTACTTCCACGCGAACTTCGGTCCCCAACCGCCATATCCGACCGGCGGCCGGGCGAACCTGAAGGTTGCGCGCCTGAGCACCGGCTTGATCTATCACATGGGCAGCATCGTTCCGCCGCCTCCTGTGGCCTATTCCTGCACCGCGTCTCCGTCCCCGGCATTTCCCGGCGACCCGGTCACGGTCACCGGCACGGCGACGAATCTGAACCCGAAGAAGACAGCAACCTATAGCTGGACGGGCGGAGAGGGCGTCAAGGTCACCGGCGATAACACCACCGGCGCCGTAGACACCACCGGTCTCGCGCCTGGTAACTACACCGTTACCGGCCACGTTTCTGAAGGGCAGAAGGTTGGCCAGTTCGCGGATTGCACGGCGAACTTCACCATCAAACAGTACGAGCCTCCGACCCTCAGCTGCTCTGCTAATCCGACCACCGTGCAGCCTGGTGGTACATCAACAATTACCTCTCAGGGCGTGAGCCCGCAGAATCGGCCGCTGACTTATTCGTACAGCGCGTCCGCCGGCCAGATCAGCGGCAGTGGCAATACCGCTACGCTGAGCACCACAGGAGCACCTGCTGGCACTATCACC
>DASRRN010000763.1:0-7201 GCA_035695685.1 Acidobacteriaceae bacterium
ATGAAAAAAGAGCCTGAAAGGAAGGAGTTTTCGAGAGTCATTCACTACCCTGCCGAAGTCCGGCGGTTTGCAACGTGGGAACTTTTGTCCGAAAACAGGTGTCATACTATGTAGTATGCTACCGCTTATGCAACATTGCTCTGGCCTGGTCTCGGGCCCAATGTAATGCAGCGGAATTATCGACTCGGCCGTCCCGAAGAGTAAAGAGGAACTCATATGGTACAAGGTAGAGCGGCGCCCCGGGTTGCCGTGCTCCTCGTCGCCGGTTCACTGGGTGCATTCCTGGTCGCGTGGTTGCTCTGCCGATGGCCCCCTCCTCACCCTCTTTCACCAGCGGCAGCTATTCTCACGGCTCTCACCTACGTCTTGGCCGCTATGCTGTCAGGAGCAGCCAGTACCTGGTTCTTGTGGTTTCCTTCGGGGATGGCATCTTCTGTTTCCTTAAGCCTGTTCACAATCGTGAGCGCGATCGGCTGGATTTGGGTACCTACCGTTGTACTGCTCTCGCGGCAGCGTTCCATCAGCGCAGTTCCGGTAGCGGCGATGGCGGCGGTGGTGATGGCAACCGGTCTGCGCAAAATCGTGCCGTCGCTTACCGGCACCACTTCTGCAAATCTGCTTAATGGGCAATGGAAGCAAAGAGGAATGTTTGCGGCGTACCTCGATACCCCTCCTCGAGAGAGGGATGGCTGGATCATTGCGATCTGCTGGTACGGCGGGTTGTTCGCGCTGTACAGGCATTCGCTGTGTGCCGGCAGCTTCCTGGTAGCTCTTGGTGCGTTCCTCCTGACCTGGAAACTGATGAGTGGCGGCGCATCCGCATGGGGCAACAGGGAGAATCGATGGCACGCTTTGTTGCGACTCGCAAAGGCCACGTCGACAGCGGTTTTGATCACGACGGGATTGCTGCTGTTGGGGCTCCCACGCGGGGTTTCTTCCGGAGCAATGGACTACTTCGCCCGCGACCGCGGAGCCTCCGGAAGAAGAGCTCCACAACAGCAGAAGGGTGTCAACTCCGCCTCGGATTTCTTCGGATACGAACGCATCATCCTCTGGCCGGTTACGGAGAAGAAGAAAGTTGTTGCTCCGGTTCTCTCCAGGACTTCGCTCAGCGGCTTCAACACGAGCAAGCCGTTGACGATACGTTTCGATGGCTCTTATTGGTATTTCCAGCCGCGGGGTAAGGGCCCAGGAACAAGGGCGCATGTGGCGCGGGGAAGCCCTTTGACCGTGAATGTTCGTTCCATCAATTTCATTCCGCTGGTCATGGAAGCGCATCAGTCCCTCGCCGCTGCCATCCCTTTGGCGTGTTGTCGCGAGATCCAGGTGGCGATTGAAAATCATGACAACGCACCGGGGGTTATTGCGCTCGGGGTCTTGCTGACGGACTCGACCTCCCTGGGAAAGCCGACGCTTTATCTGGATCAGCAGACGGTCGTTTCGACCGAACCAGGCCACTTCACGGTGAAATCTTCGCCAGCAGCCGAGGTGCTGAGCTTCCGCGTCCCTGGTCGCCCAAAGATCCAGCAATTTGACGAGATCACGGTCATTTTCTTTCCGGATTCCGAGCGCCCGAACACCGGAGCGAAGATCGCGATCAAACAGTTTGATTTGATTCCACGGTGAATGACTAAGCGGCGATCAGATCTTTATTGATCTCCACTCCCAAGCCTGGACCTTGCGGCAAGTTAAGATAACCTTCCTTGTCCACGAGTGGAGGGTTTTCCATTATGGAGAAGCCATTGGTATACGCGGCGACCGGCGGGTCGTGCAGGATCTCGATCCACGGCGCGTGCGGCCAAGAGGCAATGGCGTGGAGCTGAGCAATGGTGCCAAGATTGCCTCCGCCGTGATGGGGAATCACTCTCTTGTGGTGCGCTTCGGCCAGGGCCGCGATCTCACGAAAGCCGGTGACGCCGTCGGCTACCATCACATCGGGTTGGAGGATGCTGAAGACATTCTGTTCGAGCATCCAGCGGTATTCGTGTACGCCGCGATTGTTCTCTCCCCCGGCGATGGGAATACCAACCAGGCGACTCAGCTCGGCCAACTCATCAAAAGCGTAGCGCGGCCGGGGTTCTTCCAGCCAGAGGCAGTTCAAACGCTCAAGCTCGCGCGCGGTCTCGAGAGCACGGAGAAAATCCCACGTCACGCCCGGCTGCCAGGTGCCGAAGGACTGAGCCTGGTTGGCGTCCACCATGATCTCCATGTCATCGCCGACCGCTTTGCGTACTGCTTCCACCAGTTGCACGTCTTGCTTTAATGTTGGGTAATGCGCCCGAAGCTTGATCGCCTTCCAACCTTGCGATTTGAGCTCGAGCGCCATGCGGACCCTTTCCTCTGGGGTGGAAAGCTGGATCATGCTGGCATACGCCGGTACCCGCTGCTTGGCCGCGCCCCAGATTTTGTAAAGGGGTTGACCGGCAGCCTTGCCGATAAGATCCCACAGGGCAATTTCCAATGCTGAAACTGTACGCGGGCTTCCACCCACGTAGTAGCGTAGCGGACCGGCCAGTTGCTCGACACTGAACGGGTCCTTGCCGACGAGCTGCGATTTGGCCGCCTCCAATGCCCCGGGGTCGATCCCCGGCCCGATGCCCGAAAGTCCCTGATCGGTTTGAATCTCGACGATCGATCCTCCGCCGATGCGCCATGTAGTTACGGTGCCTGGATCCCACGCCGCTTCCATCTTGCCGGTCTCGCGAAGGACCTTCAGATGCACAATCCGAATGCCGGTGATTTTTAGCTGGGCCGCGGAGCGTAATTGCGGCATCAGAACGGCCAGCGGCAGAGACATCAGAAAATCTCTTCGCCTCATAAGGGAGCCTCCGGGAGTACCAGCGCTACGTAGCTAATGCTTAATAAGATTCAAATCGTCCGTTTGTGAAAACAGCCGTCCCTCATGATTATCGAAAGGCGGTCGCCACCGGATCCAAGGGTGGAGATGTCTTCCAGAGGGTTGCCATCTACCACCAGGATGTCTGCCGCGGCTCCAGGGCGAATACAGCCGAGGTTTCCCGATTGTCCAAGTAACTCCGCATTGATGGCACAGACCGAACGAAGGACATCGATCGGCGGCAGCACCCGCGCACGCAGGGTGAACTCGGTGCTTTGTCGCACGTGTAGACTGCCGAGCAGATCGGTACCGAATCCCATTCTGACCCCCGCCCGCTTCATCATCTCAAGAGTCAAGAACGCGGAATCGCCAAACCGTTTCAATTTTTCGAGGCTAGCCGCGGGAAGTCCGAGCTTTTCGCCTTCCTCAAGAAGGCCAACCATAATCGCCATCGTAGGCACCGTGAATGCACCTTTCTCAGCGACATAGTCGGCGGTCGGCTGATCGATGAGTGTGGCATGTTCGATTGATTTCACGCCCAGTGCCGCAGCACGACGGACGGCTTCTTTGGGATGACAGTGCGCAGCAACGTAGCAACCGGCACGATCAGCCTCCTCGACGGCTGCGCGAATCTCGTCATCGGAGTACTGGCAGCGGTCGAGCGGATCGGTGGGTGACGCGACACCTCCTGACGCCATGATCTTGATATGCGAAGCCCCGCGCCGAAGTTCCTCGCGCACAGCTTTGCGCACCGCGTCGGCGCCATCTGCAATTACTGCCAACTGGTCGGCGTGATACGAACAACCGCAGTAGTGTCCGGTTTCGAGCGAGTGGTCTCCAGGACGGAAGTCACCATGGCCGCCGGTCTGGGAGATAATGCGACCACCGTAAAACAGCCTGGGCACCGTACCAAGTAAGCCATCTTTGATGGCCAAGGCCAAGCCAATGTCGGCGCCCCCGACGTCGCGCAGGGTGGTGAAGCCACGATCGATGCTCGCAGAGAGAAAGCGCGCCGCGAAGTGCGCCAGATAGGACATGGGTGATTGCACAACCCTGATGATGTTTAGCCCGGCCGCATAGACGTGAACGTGCGCATCGATCAGCCCTGGCATCAGGACACGCCCGCCGCAGTCCACGACCACGTCGTCATCTCGTAAGGGGCTTTCGGAGATCTCGCTGATTCGATCGCCCTCGACAACCAAGTTTTGACCGGTTCGCAGGGTTTCCGATTCGCCGTCGAAGATGCGGGCAGATCGAAATACAGTTCTTTTCTTCATGTACGGTTCCCTCTTACGGTAGTCGGTTCAAGTGCGTCAGGAAGCTTCGCCTGGTGCCACGAAATCCTAGCACGGCGTCTTCCTGACTGATCCGATGACAACAGCTAGATGAGGTTGGTTAATAGGGAGCGTACCTCAGGGGCTAAATTCCCCGGCGATCGGAGCGCGATGGATGAGTTTCAGCCGTCCCTGCGGGACCCACGGCAGGCCGGGGCAGGCTGGTCTTGCCAGGAACGAATACCCAGCACTGCGTGCTGGGCTATTCTCGGTCGTCCCGGCGAGCCGGGACTGATCCCGATGCACGGTGTTGCCTTGTTTGTTTTCTCCAAGTGCTGTCCAAATCAGGCGATCGAAAAAGCTAATTTGGACAAGTCTGATCTTGAAACGGTGCGGGCACCGCGCTGCATCGATAAGTCCGACAGAGATGGTTCCAAGGTCCAGGCTGCTTGCATAGCAGACTGGGACAATTTAAAAGTCGACCAGCCACCGTCTCAGTCCTCTTTATGAAATTGCCAAAGTATATTTTGAGCAAATCAATCCTACAAGCGTGCCTTGCCGGGCATCGGACTGTCACTTTGGATGCAACCGCAGATGTCAGTTCCTGTTTTTGTTACTGGCCTTTTCCCTGCCTGTCATGTGATGATTGCAAACACGGCCCTGTTCATGGGCCTGGTTTCGCCTGTAGCTGGTTTTTCTGTCGCTGGGTTTTCACGCAGTTTGGAACAAAAGAGTTCTTAAACGCACCAGAACGGAAAGATGCCCTTACTCCAGCCCGAATGGAGACAAGGAGCAGAGGCCCTGGACGTGGTTCGACGGGACACCGGCGGACGCTGCTAAGGGAAGGTTTGCAGCAGTCGGAGCATTCACCAATCTCCGGCTTGCCGACGATGAAGGATCGCGGATTCATCGAAAGCATTCTGTCGTGGCGAATCAAATCGTGGATGGCGTTCCGAACGCCCCGATGATACGTGCATGGGTGGCACGCAGCGGATACCGGCCACGCGACACGAACGTCGCTCAATTTAACTTTGTTAGCTTTTCGGAATGCCGTGCGTTCTCCCTTGCTGGTGAGCGGATGCTTGACGAGCCTCTCCTCAATTTGAAGTAAGGAGATCACCATGAGCCTAACGCTATCCAGGCTGTTTCCTGGCAGAGATGTGAGTCAGTTGCGGAGGAAAGCCCTTCCCTTGCCGACCCTCCGGCTTCTGCGATTCCTTCGGGCCGCTGTGGTTGCGGGAGTGGTCCTGACAAGTAGTCTGGTTGCGTCACGCGCACATGCACAGGCCACAACAGGGGACGTGGTCGGCACGGTGGTGGATTCGACCGGATCGGCGATACCCGGCGCGACGGTGGAACTGACCAACATGGACACGCATGAGAAGCGAACCGTGGTCACGGGCGATTCCGGGCAGTACACCTTCACCTTGTTGACGCCAAATCGCTATTCCCTGGTAATTAGCCGTTCTGGCTTTAAGAAGTCTACGATCAACACGTTCAGCCTCGCGGCCGGTGATCGTGCGCGCCAGGATTCTACGTTGCAGGTTGGCGCGGAGGATCAAACGGTCCAGGTAGAAGCTCAAGCGCCGGTGCTGCAGTCTGACAGCTCGGTGCTGGCCACCACGATAACCAATGAGGCTACGCAGGATCTTCCGTTGAACGGCCGTAACTATATCAATCTGGTGCAGGTGGTCCCTGGAGCCACCGAGGGATTGAACAACGGACTCGCCAGCGGAAACCGTCCTGATGATCGCCGCCAGACCTCGTCCGTTTCCATCAATGGCCAGGCGGACGTGATCAATAATCAGCTGATCGACGGCATGGATAACAACGAACGGGTCATCGGCTCCATCGGCGTTCGTCCATCGGTCGAATCTATTCAAGAAGTGAATGTGCAGACGAACACGTTCACGGCTGAGGTCGGCCGGTCTGCCGGCGCCATCATCAACGTAATCACGAAATCGGGAACGAATGGATTCCATGGTTCGGCTTACGAGTTCTTCCGCAACACTGTGCTCGATGCGAATCCGTACAAGTTTGGCGCAGTGATTCCCAAGCCGAAGTGGAACCAGAATCAGTTCGGCGGCAGCCTCGGCGGCCCTATACAGAGGGACAAGACCTTCTTCTTCGGTGACTACGAGGGCTTTCGCCTGGTCAAAGGTCAAAATCCGACCCAGACTACGGTGCCGACTGCTTTCGAACGATCAAACCCGGGAAACTTCACCGACAACCCATCGATCAATCGTGTCGTGGACCCTACCGCCTTCGATAAAGTTGGCCTGCAGTACTTCAATCTGTTCCCGCTACCGACCAGCACGGCCCTCAGCAACAACTACACGGTCGCGCCATCCTATGCTCAGAACGCCACCACGGCGGACGGGCGCGTGGACCATCACTTCAACAACGGGGACATTTTCTTCGTTCGCTATACGTACAACGCGGTGAGCACAAACATCGGCGGCCTTTTCCCGACTGTTTCGGCGGCTGGACTTTCTGTCTCCCCAGGGGGAAATTTGGGCAGCTATCCGGGTCCGGCGTTTAGCAATGCTCACCAAGCACAATTGGACTACATCCACTCCTTTAATCCAAATACTCTGCTGGAACTGAAGGCCGGGTACACCCTGCTTCACACGGCCCAGGACCCGCCCGGCTTCGGCCAGGCGGTCAATACGGCGTTTGGCCAACCGAACATCAACATCAACGACCGCACCAACGAACTGGCACCCATCACCATCAGCCTGGGGGCAACGACCCTGGGATTCCACCCACCGATTATCTATCTCGAGAACACGTGGCAGTATGTGGGAACCCTCAATTGGAATCACGGCAAACACAGCTTCAAGTTCGGAGCCGGGGTGATTCGCAGGCAGGACACATCTACACAAACAGACTCAGCCGCCGGCACGTGGACCATCGCCACGTTTGCGGATCTTCTCACCGGAGCATTTACCAGCGTGTCGCGCAATGCGATCCTGATCACGCCCCACAATCGAAGCTACGAGCCGCATGCCTTCGTCCAGGATGACTGGCGTGCAACTTCGCGGCTGACGCTTAACCTGGGCGTTCGTTGGGACTATTACCAGCCCTATAC
>DASRRN010000764.1:0-5140 GCA_035695685.1 Acidobacteriaceae bacterium
GGCTTTACCCGCGAAGAGTTGCACAAATTGGCGGCGCAGGCGGAAGAGGCTTAGAAACCCAGCCGCGTGCGGTAGCTAGTGGTTGGCAGCGGACAAGTGGTTGTTCTTGGGCTCCTCGATCAAATCATTTACAGACAGATAAGCCTGGGTGATGCCGCGCGAACTGTGCGCGGTACTTTGCGTCACAATATGGCTCCACTCATGGATCAGGACATGGGCGATCGCTTGCGCCATCATGTCCTGGCGGGCTTGCTTGTCTAAACCGGCAGCGGCAGGACGCAGCACCTGGGCGAGACGAGTGCAATCGATTGAAACGAAGGGCTGGATTTTTCCGGAGACCAGCGGCACCCAGCCAAGCGGGCCCCTCGATGAAGGATGGTTCGTTTGGGGGAGCACGTCACAACGGCCCAGTAATTTCACTGAAATGACCTTGGAGAAGAGGATTCCTCGCAAATCGTCGGTCCCACGGACAAAGGCCGCCCTCCTGTCTAAAACCAGGCCATTTGGCAATTCACCGGCCCCACTGGCCAGATCACTGCGCAGTATCTGGAATAGCAGCGGCCACAGATCCTCGCTCACTTTCGATTGCGCATAGAAGACAAGCGTCGTATGGGATTCCTGTGCATGCGCAGGACGAGCAGGAGGGCAGCCGAGCAGCAGGGTAAAGAGGATGCCGAGCGTCGCTACACTGATTTGCCGATGCTGAAACCGAAGTAAGCTCATAGGCTGAGTTTCCGCCCGAGATATACATCCGTCCAATAGATTGTTATCATCGAAGCGATCTCAAAAGGAGATTGCAGAATGGAAGTGCGGCAGCTGCAAACGTTTTGTGTTCTGGCGGAAGAGTTGAACTTCACGCGTACGGCGGAACGAGTGTATACGGTGCAATCCAATGTGACCTCGCAGATCAAATCGCTCGAGGCGGAACTGGGATCTCCTCTGTTCGACCGCTTGGCTAAGCGAGTGGTGCTCACGGAGGCCGGTCACCGTTTTCGCCCCTATGCAGAAAAGGCGTTGGCGGCGATGGATGAGGGCTGTCGCGCAGTGAAGTTCGGCTCCGAACCGGCCGGCCCTTTGCACATCGGTGCGCCCGAGAGCGTGCTCACCTATCGTTTGCCGGAGGTGTTGAAACTCTTCCGGAAGCGTTATCCCAGAGTGGAACTTATCTTTCGCCCTGATTCCGACAACAAACTGGCCGACGAACTGGAAAGTGGCAAATTGGACCTGGCCATCAGCATGTCAGACCTGGTTGCAGGGGACCAATTGAGTTCCATCAAAATGCGCAGCGAAGACATCTATCTTTTTGCTACGCCCGATCATCCGCTTGCCAACGCAAAGAAGGTGTACCCGAAAGATCTTTCGGATCAGACTCTGCTCTTGACCGAGGCTGGCTGCGGATACCGTAAAAAGCTCGATATGCAGCTGGCATCCGCTCAGGTAAGGCCACAGCACGTTACGGAGTTCTCCAGCGTAGAAGCGATAAAACAGTGCGTGCTTGCGGGGATGGGCATCGGCCTTTTGCCGGAGATCGTGATCGCTTGCGAACTCAAAAAGAAGCAGTTCACATTGATGAACTGGCACGGCGCAAAGATGAGCATCGCAACCCACATGGTGTGGCACAAAGATAAATGGATTTCCCCTGGCATGCAGGCATTTCAGGACATACTGAGAGCAAAGTTGCAGGAGACATCGTCGCCGACGCTGGTGCAACATCTTGCTATGTAGAGTTGCGATGGTCAATGATGCGCAAGCTGGCCCTGGCCCCTGGCGGATAGAACACGCGCCGAATGCCTAGACGAGACGCATCGGCGCGTTTCTATCACCCCGTTCGCCTTCCCTGGTCTACTCGCTCGTCGCTTTGGCCCTGGAACGGGCTATGAATGGTGCGAGGCTGCCTGCCGCCGGTTAAAACACCTCACTCGCGGGTACTACTTCCCGGCCATCGGCCCACCCACGGTAGACGATCCGGTTCCGCTGCACCCGGTAGCGCCATAGCGGAGAAATTTCTGGATACGTTTCCCGGTGTCGACTTCGCCGGTATAGATGTTGCCCTGGCTGTCGAGGCTCACCTGATGTATCCAGTGAAATTCTCCCGCCATCCGGCCGCTACGTCCGAGCCGGCCCAGTTCCTGCAGGTTGCTTCTGTTCAGAATATAGATTGTCATGTTGGCGTTATCTCCGATGTAGAGACAACTCTGGGCCTTATCTTTGGAGAAGCTCATGGAAACGGCAGTTCCGATTATGTTGGTGTGGTCGCTGACAAACTGCTCGGCAACGAAACCACATTTGCCGGCGGCGCCGTCCGGATTGCTGCAGGGCTTGCCAAGCGCGGGATCGTGTATGTCAAACACCTGGATGCGATCGTTTCCGCGATCGCATACGTAAATCTTTCCGTCATCGGCAATCTTCACGCAGTGCACGGGGTTGCGGAAGAATGCGGGCTTCTTATTGCCTTTGGTATAGCCCTCGATCCACGTCCCGGCCGCCTGGGCCGCTGCATCGTCGATGGGGTTGTTTCCATAGGCCCCGAAATGGCCGATATATTTGCCAGTGTCGGCGTCAACGATCAAGACGCGGCGATTTCCATAGCCGTCGGCAACATACAGGCGGTTAGTTGCCGGGTCGACTACCATATCCGCTGCCTGGTAGAGCAGCGGTGTGCCGTTAATCCCGCCATCCGTATTGTTGCTATCAGGTCCTTTTGGCGTTCCACCGATTCTCATCTTGAAATTGCCGTCCATGTCGAACTTCAGCACGAAGCCATCGCCACCGTCTTTATTCGTCGCCCAAGGTGAGCCTCCATGGTCCGCCGCCGCGGAATTTCCCGACAGCCAGACGTTGTCGTTATGGTCGACATAAATACCATGTTCACTGCTGGGCCAAATGCAGCCTGCTTCGGTCTTACATTTGCCGCCGATAAAACCGGGATCGGCCGGCCCACCCCAGGCGCGCAAAAGCTTTCCGTCGGAATCGAACTCCAGAACAGAGGGAGCTGCTTTGCAACAATCTGCGATGGTGCCATACATGCGCACCTGGCCAAGGCCGTTGATGGGCTGACCCTTCTGATCGACGGCGCCCGGGACGGGTCCTTCCAGTCCGGCCTCTACATTCGTCATGGTGCGGGGCCGATTGTAGACCCAGATATGGTCGTGCTGATCGACAAAGAGGCCGCCAACCTGCCCAAGACGCCAATTGTTTGGCAGCGGCTGCGGCCACGCGGGATCGACGACGAAACCCGGCGTCTTGCCAGTGCTTGATGCGTTGTACACGCCGGCCTGCTTGAAGAGCCGGTCCAGTGAGCCGTTCTTTTTCAGGAGATCGCTATTGGTGTCCGCGGCCATGACCAGGCTCGACAGGGTGAACACCAGCATCGGCAGCGCGACCATCGATTTGCTGTTGATCATTTCTCGTCTTTCCTCTCAACTCCCTGCCCCGCAGGGGGGCGCAGAGCGGGGTATATGTGGACAGTGGTGGCCATGATACACGAGAGTCCTTTGGCCACAGCCACCTGCCTCAAACACGCCGAGCGGATCGTCCGCGCAATGTAACATGAACGAAGGCACGGAGACGGTTATCCTGAGAGGGCCTCCATTGTCTATCGTTCTCCAGGTGGAGACCAACGCAGGTTTCTCCACCGGGCCAATGGTTCACCCCACTTCAGCAAATCGCGGCGATGACCGAACATAAGAAGCGGGAAAGACGTCCAGTACTTGTCGTGCACGTAAGAGCCCATGTTCTATTTTTTGAGGAAGAACGATGAGCGAAGCGAAAGGCAACCAGCGGAAGAAGCGCGCTCCTGGGCAAATTAAGGGCCCGAGGCACCCGCAAGTCAGGCCGGGAGCCGAATTCGAGATGGGAGCCCTCCGTCGCGGCGCAATTAGTATCTTCATCCTGTTTCACCTGGTGGCCATTACCTGTGTGGCCGTGCCCCTGCGCTTCTCAGCATTGATGAGTGTCAGAGAGCTTGTCATGCCTTACATGCGATGGAGTGGGCTTTTTCAAACATGGGACATGTTCGCTCCCGATCCTGAGTCAGTCAATTCCTATGTCAAAGCTGTGGTGATCACCCGAGATCGCCACATGCAGGTCTGGTCGTTTCCCAGGATGGAGGAACTTGGTTTTGCGGAGCGGTTGCGGAAAGAGAGATACCGGAAATTTTCAGAGGTATTGCCACAGCCGCAATATGCTCCGCTATGGCCAGATGTTGCAAGGCACCTTGGGAGGCAATTGAACAACAAATCCGATCCTCCTGATAAGATCCTTCTGATTCAGTTTCAGTCCGATATCCATCCGGGAGCAGATGAGTCTTCCGACCCAGTTCCCAGGCCGCGCGTCTTCTATGACGATTATCTTCAGCCTGGGGATCTTCCATGACGTCACGAAAATTGGTTGAAGCCTGGAACCATTTTTTCTTCACGCCAGAGTCGCCGATTCCCATCTCTCTGTTCCGAATTTTCTACGGTATCTGTGTTTCGGCCACAGTTGTCTTGCTGCACTCCGACTGGTTGAACTGGTTCGGCGTTCACGGCTGGATAACCCTGTCGAGCATGAGGCAGGTAGAAACGGGTGTTCGCCTCAACCTGTTTACAGTAATGCCGCAGGATGATCGCTGGATCACAGCATTCTTCTGGGTTTTTCTAGGTTGTGCGGTGCTGCTTACGGCAGGCCTATGGACCCGGCTCATGAGCGTCGCTGTGTTCCTCTGTCTGACTTCCATGGATCAGAGGAATCTGTTGATGCTTCACGGCGGTGACACGTTTTTGCGCGTCGCCGGCTTTTTCCTCATGTTCGCCCCGGCGGGAGCGGCTTTCTCAGTAGACCGTCTGATACGAGTTCGCAGAGGGTTGGAAGGTCTCCAAGTCAAGCCGCGGCCCCCCTGGGCGCAACGAATGATCCAATTCGAGCTGGCGCTGATGTACCTGACCACCTTTTGGTGGAAGATGAAGGGCCACACCTGGCTCAACGGAACGGCGCTCTACTACGTGATCCATCTGCATTCGCTCGCACGGTTTCCCGTGCCACGGTGGATCCAGTCTGCCGCGATATTGAAAGCGGGCAGTTGGTTTACTCTGGCGCTTGAGTTTTCGCTTGGCGTCCTTATTTGGTTCCGGCGATTCCGCTATCCCGTGTTGTTGCTGGG
>DASRRN010000765.1:0-5541 GCA_035695685.1 Acidobacteriaceae bacterium
AAAGTTGAAGCCTTCGAGATTTTCGTCTATTTTCCCCGAATAAAAAGGTCTGGATTGGGTTTTATCTAGCTATATATATCTATGGCGATTAGAAACAGGACGAGCGCTCTGGTCATCTGCTTTCTGGTGACGGCCGCAACCAATGCCCGTGGGTCGGTTGCACTGCTTATGGAAGAGCCCTACGGCGGATTTGGCGCGATGAACCCCACCGGGCACGCCGCCGTTTATTTCAACCGGATCTGCGCCGAGACACCCACGATGCTTCGGCCCTGCCGCGACGGCGAATATGGCGTCGTGATCAGCCGCTACCACAAGATCGACGGCTATGACTGGCTCGCCATTCCGCTGGTTGGCTATTTGTACGCGGTCGATTCGCCAACCGATATTCCCGTAATCGTGGATAAAGCACAGGTCGCTGCACTTCGCGATGCCTACCGCAAAAAGCACTTGCTGGCCCTGGCACCGGACAACCGGCGAGGCGGGCCCCCCAAAGGCGAATGGACCGAACTGGTAGGAGAGTCCTATGACCGGACCATCCATGGTTTCCAGGTGGACAGCACGCCGGCACAAGATCAGCGCTTCATTGCTACCTTCAACGACAAGCGCAACGTCGGTCACTTCAACATCCTGTTCCACAACTGCGCAGACTTCTCTCGCGTGGTTCTCGACATCTACCTGCCGCACGCGATCCACCGCAACTTCCTTGCCGACGTCGGGCTGATGACCCCGAAGCAGGTCGCCCGATCGCTGGTCAGCTATGGCAAGAAGAACCCCGAGCTCAACATGAGTGCTTTTGTGATTCAGCAAGTACCCGGCAACATTCCCCGCAGCCACCCGGTCGACGGGGTTGCCGAGTCGCTGGTCAAGAGCAAGAAGTATCTGCTGCCCATGGCCTTTCTGGTACCTGAAGTCACGGGCGGAGTCGTCGTTGCGTACCTGGTTGATGGGCGCCTGAAGCTGCCCAAGGGCACACCGACCTTCGAGATCGGCGACGAGGAAATCACCAGCCCTTCATCGTCGCGCCGGACACTTCCCGTTCCCCCGCCAGTAGCGGTGCCCGCATCCTCTCCTCCCGCGGCTCGCTGGCGCTAATTGCCTCGAAGGGCCGCGGGGGGCTGTGTCCGCGGGCGAACACCCATTTACGATTTCGCACATTCCGGCTGTTTCTGCCTAATTGTCCTCTTGCTTAAGTAGTTGATAGCAATCTACTTTAGAGTAACAATTGGCACGCACGGCTTGGTACGTCAATTGCTTGCTAGCGACCGCAATCATCGTCTGATCTGAGGAGAGGGTAGCCATGGCACACTTTGAGCGGATTCGAGACGTAGTCTCCGGGCCATTCAGCCCATCCCTGATGCAGCAGCGGACAGCCGCCGGATGGCAATTAGTGTCGATCGAGTGGCGACGCGAGCTGCCCGGGGATGAAGCGCCGACCGAAGGCGCGTTTAGCGAAGACATCCCCTATGGTCTGCGCATCTCCGACGATTGCCAACGGCTGGAGTTCCATCCTCGTGAGCGCATGATCCTGACCCAGATGATGGACCTGATCGTTCAGGACTTCCCTTTCTCGAACATAGCCAGCGATCTGAACGAGAAGGGATTTCGAACCCGCGACGGAAAACTGTGGAACCAGGTTTCGGTTTTCAATATGATTCCCCGCCTGATCGAAATAGGACCGGGTCTTTTCTCAACGGCAGAGTGGACAGCACGGCGCGAGAAGTTATTTCCTTCCAGGTCCAGACTTCGATAAGTTTGAGCCGAATCTCTTTCGAATGGCGAGAGAGACCGCACTGGCAGGGAAAAAAGCGCAGGGGCTTTAGAGGGTGTGTGAGAACCGGAAGAGGAAAACCGCAGATCTCTCCACTACGCTCCCCCAGATTTCCCGTGGAACTTGATCGCGCTGGCAAACTTCATGCGCCTTTCTCTACGGAAAGCCGCATACGTTGTCGTTGCGAGTGCCGCGAGGTAGGAAATCTGGGTACGCTCCGGTCGAGATGACAAATTTGTTGCATGGAAATTGCCAATTTTCCAGTGGATGCACGCCCGTCCATGGCTCAACAAATTTGTCATCTCGACCGGAGCGAACCCGAATTTCCTGCCGCGCGGCGCTGGACATGGCCACGTGTGCGGCACGGTAATAGACGCTCGACTGTGAAGTGCGTCTTAACGCCATAAGACTTTTATTGAATTTTCATCTTCCGGCAATGCAATCAACCTTCGGGGTCTAGTAACCATTGATCCCGGAGGTAGTGATGAAGAATGCAATTGCTGCACTAACCGTGTTGGCTGCGTGCTCGACTGTTTCCGCAGTCGCGCAAGACAATGACTGGGGCAAGGGTCCCATCAAGCACGTACTTCTGGTCAGCGTCGACGGCATGCACGCTGTAGATTTCGAGAACTGCGCGAAGGGGATCAGCACTATCAACAATGGCGACCCCTACTGCCCGGCTCTAGCGGCTCTGGGCAAGACCGGCGTGAACTATGTAGCCGCCAGCACTTCGAAACCTTCCGATTCATTCCCTGGCTTGATCGCGATCGTGACCGGTGGCAGCCCGGCCCTGACTGGCGTCTACTACGACGTCGCCTATGCCCGGAATCTTGATGCTCCGACCATCACTACCGGCAACGGCCTCGGCGCGGGCCCCTGCACTCCAGGCGCGGCCCCAACCGGCACTACCAGCGAGTACGAAGAAGGCGTCGACCTCGATAAGACCAAAGTGAACGGCGGCGCACCTGGCGCTGCGCTCACCGACGGCGGCATAGCCTCCATCGATCCCAAGAAGCTTATCCGCGATCCTGCCAAGGGCTGCGCTCCTGTTTATCCTTGGCAATTCGTCCGCGCCAACACCATCTTCAGCGTTATCCACCAGGCTGGTGGCTACGCCGCATGGTCCGATAAACACCCCGCTTATTCAGCAGTAGCGGCCGGGATCGGTCCCGCCGCGCTCGACGACTTTTACGGGCCTGAGATTAACTCGACTGTCGTCGGTCTGCCCGGTGTGAAGACACCGACCGGCATCTCCTGCTCCAGTGTTCCCGATCCCAGTTCGGACATTACCGCCTGGACGAACAGCTTCCAGAACATCCAGTGCTACGACCAGCTAAAAGTTAACGCAATCCTCAACGAGATCGACGGCAAAGACCACCTGGGCAACAAAACCACCATGGTACCGACGGTCTTCGGCATGAACTTCCAGGCTGTCAGCGTAGGCCAAAAGCTGATCGAGGCGAGCAACGGTGTCACGGGTGGATATGTTGATGCCGCCGGCACGCCTACCAAGGCGCTGCTGGGCGAATTCCAGTTTGTCGATGACTCCATCGCTTCCTGGGTAGCGGAACTGAAGGCCAAGGGTCTGTTCGATTCGACCATGATCATAATCACTGCCAAGCACGGCCAGTCTCCGATCGATCCCAGCCGGTATGTCGGTCAGACGATCAATGGCACCTCGCCGGTCACCCTGCTCTCCAAAGCGGGCTACATACCTAATTCTGAATCCACCGAGAATCCGACGGGCATTGGGCCAACGGAAGATGACGTTTCGCTGGTTTGGCTGAAGAGCTCTGCGGATACCGAGGCCAGCGTCAAGATTTTGGAAGACAACCCCTCTACCAGCACGGGCATTGGGCTGGGCCAGCTTTTCTATGGTCCCTCCCTCTCGCTCAACTACAACGACCCGACCAAGGACCCGCGCACTCCGGACATCATCGTCACTCCGAATGTCGGTGTTACTTACTCCGGCAGCAAAGCGAAACTTGCCGAACACGGCGGCTTTGCCCACGACGACACCAATGTTGTTCTGTTGCTGTCTAATCCATCGTTTGTAGCCCATACAGTCCGTGTGGGCGTTGGCACCGCGCAGGTGGCTCCCACGATCCTCAAAGCACTCGACCTGAATCCAGCGTCCCTGTATGCCGTTCGGGTTGAAGGAACCAATGTTCTTCCGGATGTGAAACTCTCCTGGTAAACCCGTACAGCTAGTCGGCTCAGGCCGAAAAGGACGCTCCCGCAAGGGAGCGTCCTTTTTATTGAGTTACATTCGCTGTAGTGAGGTGCTCGTAGGTGAAATTTTCAAACTGGATGAAGGTCTGCCTTGCCCTAACGCTTGGCGGTGGCGCCGCTCTCGCACAGAATCCTGACTGGAACGCGCTGGGCAAACTGTGGTGGTCTCACGTTCAGTTTCTTGCGGATGACAGCCTCGAAGGCCGAGGAACCGGCAGCCCGGGGTTCGAGAAAGCGGCCAATTATATGGCGGAGCAATTTCGAGCCGCGGGTTTAGAGCCCGCCGGGGTCGATGGTTATCGCCAGCCAATGAACTTCCAGGTGGTCAAGATTGACGAATCTCGCTGCTCTCTCGATCTGTTGCGCGATGGCAAAGCGCAAGCAGTGAAACTGGGTGACGATGGCACGCTGGGGGTAAGTTCGCACGCGGCGGAGAATGTGGAAGCCGGCGCCGTGTTCGTCGGCTACGGGCTCACGATACCCGAATCCAATTACGACGATCTGGCTGGCCAGGATGTGAAGGGAAAGATTGTAGTGCTGGTCACGGGCGGCCCTGCCGATATGGCAGGCCCAGTCAAGGCGCATTACCAATCGGGAGAAGAGCGCCGGAAGGCACTGGCGAAGGCCGGCGTCGTTGGGACGATTACGATCCGGAATCCCCGCAGCGCAGAAGTACCGTGGTCACGTATTGCGGCGGCGCGTTTCCAGCCACGCATGGAATTGACTGACCCTGGTCAAGGCGTCCCACCTCCGTTGCCGGTGAGTATCGAATTCAATCCGGCGCGCGCTGAAATGCTGTTCGCGGGCAGCGGTCACAGCTTTCAGGAAATTCTGACCGCTCTCAATGGAGATAAGCCGCTGCCCCACTTTCCTTTGGCGGTGAAGGTCCATGCGCGGGTTGGCATGACTCGTTCGGAGGCGAAATCCGAGAACATCGTGGGTGTTCTGCCTGGCAGTGATCTCCAGCTCAGGAAGGAATATGTGGTCGTCAGTGCGCATCTCGACCATCTTGGCATCGGCGAGCCGGTCAACGGCGACCGCATCTACAATGGCGCGATGGACGATGCCTCAGGCGATGCGTCGCTGATCGAAATTGCCCGGGCGATGAAAGATGCAAAACCGAAGCGCTCGATTCTGTTCCTCTCCGTAACCGGGGAGGAGAAGGGTGAGCTCGGCTCTCAGTATTTTGCGGCCCACCCGAGCGTGTCCGGGCCGATCGTCGCCGACATCAACATGGATATGTACCTTCCGTTGTTTCCTTTGAAATACCTTGAAGTCCAGGGCCTGGGCGAGTCGACTTTAGGTGACGATATTCGCGCGGTTGCTGGTGAAGCAGGGGTGGAAATACAAGCCGACAAGGAACCGGAACATAATCGCTTCATCCGTAGCGACCAATACAGCTTTATCAAAAAGGGTGTTCCGGCACTTGCATTCAAGTTCGGTTGGGTGAGCGGCACACCCGAAGCGAAGATTTTCAAGGCTTGGTATGCGGAACGCTATCACGGGCCTTCGGATGACCTGAGCCAGCCGGTCGACCTCGA